>CALHVB010000111.1 GCA_938039345.1 uncultured Sediminicola sp. | reverse complement strand
TACATTCTTATGTTTAAAAAAGCATTACTATTATTAATTATAATTAACTTTTCTTCTTGTAAAAACCAAGATGATAGTTTAGTAGTTGAACCGGCTGGGTCTGCAGAATATTATATTAATAACAAAACTGAAGTTAATTTAAATGCTTTAATAACAACTTCTACCGAATTAGGCTCTAAAGACAGTATCCTAACTATTTTAAACAAACAATCTACATTAATTTATACCGACGGTGCTATCGGCGTAAATCCTTTACCAACTAATACTTTTAGTAAAATAGAAATATATTCCACAACAAATAATGTTGAATCGTTACTTCTTAAATTTTCACCTATCTCTAATGAAGACTGGAAAATAATTGACCAAGATTTAGGCAAAACAGGCTATGGTATAACTAAATATGAATTACTGGTTACTAATGACATTTTAGATAAAAACTAATCACATAAAAGCCTTAGCCGAATTCTCTAGAATTAATTGATCTTATTTTTGTTTTAAACCATCTTTTTGCAATCAAATTTACTTGTAAGTGCCAATACCAATGTATAACTTAGGCACATTGGTAATTTTCATATTCTCAACTTATCACTTTTTTTACCAATGCTGTAATTAGTACAAATTTTATTATTTAACCCAGAAAATTAGGGCTTTACGTTAAAATTAATGTTAGAAAATAATATCATACCAATTCTTGCTTCTTTGGGTTTATTTCAAGGAATTTTACTTTCTATTTATCTTATTACACTTAAAGAGAGTAATAGAAAATTAAATATGTATTTAATTTTTATTTTATTGGGCTTAACCATAAGAATTGGAAAGTCAATACTTGGCTATCATATTCCATTAGAAGCTTGGCAAAAAAACATTGGTATATCTGGAAGCTTAGTTGTTGGTCCTTTTTTATGGTTTTATGGGCTTATCTTATTTCAAAAAAAGAAAGCTATACCTAATAACTATTATCTGCATTTATTACCGTTTTTCTTTTTTGCTTTAATGTTTACTATAATTCCGAGTGATGGTAATTTGGAAACATTTTGGAATTATGGCCTAGTGGTTTTTCATTTGGCCGTTTATCTTATTTTATCATGGCTTTCTTTAATAAAAAACAACTCCAAATCTACTTCTAAAAAATCAAACTGGTACAGAAATATTTTAATTGGAGTAACATTAGTATGGGTCTATTATTTAAGTAATTTTTTAAATTTAAAACTTCACTATATATGGGGGCCTATTTTTTATTCTTTTCTTATTTATGCCTTTACCTATCTTTTTCTAAATCGTGCTAATTTTAATTTAGATAAATACGACAAATCACGTTTAGGCCCAGATAATTCAAAAGCATTATTTAAAAAGATTAAAAACCTACTTGTAGAGGAAAATCTTTTTTTAGAGCCCTCTATTTCAATAAAAACTATATCTAAAAAACTATCAAAAAGTTCAAAAGAAATATCCCAATCTGTAAACGAAAATGCTCAACAAAATTTCAGAGAATTTGTAAATCATTATAGAATAGAAAGAGCAAAAAAATTATTGATAGATGTAGAAAACAAAAAAATGTCCACTATAGCCTATGATTCAGGTTTTGGCACTGTTACTGCATTCAATGTTGCATTTAAAAAAATTACAAACTTAACACCATCTGAATATCGAAGGAAAAACATTTTAAATTAAATTTTTCATTTTAAGAAACAGGTTTCTTAAAGAAATTTAGCTTTAAAACATTGATTTTAGCTCTCATAATTAAAATCAATTTCATGAATAGAAAAACATTTATTAAAAACTCATTAGGAGGAATTGCATTAGCAGGTTTAACTCCAACTCTTTCAATTGCTCAAGAACTTCAAGAGCCAAAACCTATAGATATAAAATTGGTCAAAGAATTTGTAATTGCTGGTCATAAAAATCTACCTTTAGTAAAGGAAATGCTAAATGAGCATCCAAACTTAATATATTCCAGTTACGATTGGGGTAATTCTGATTATGAACAAGCTATTGAAGGGGCTGCCCATTTAGGAAATAAAGAAATCGTTAATTACCTAATTTCGAAAGGAGCCAGAATCAACTTATTTATACTTACTATGTTAGGAAAAACAGACTTAGTAAAATCTACATTAGACGTTTATCCTGAATTAATATTTGCCAAAGGGCCACATGGTTTTACATTACTACACCATGCAAATATTGGTAACGCTAAAGAATTAAGCTATTATTTAAAAGAAAAAGGTTTAAACGAAACCCACATTAAAATTAGATAACATACAATACTAAAAACACTTTAGTACTCCATACATAAGAAGCAACCTTGTTATCTAAATGATAATCGCTGGGACTACAAATTATCCAACAAGTTAAATAAAAACTATGTATGTCGTAATTATTAGCTGCTAGGTTTTTTGGGTACTGCTTTTAAAGTTTATATCTTTAGATACCTATGAAAACATATCTAAAACTTATATTACTAGCAACATTAATAATTACATCTTGCAAAAAGGATAGTACAAAAGAAGGTGCTACTGAAAATACAATTGACTTAAAAGCTAATTTTACTTCAGATAAAACCAACATTTTTGAAGGAGAGAATATTATTTTCGAAAATACATCTGATGGAAATGTTAATAGCTACGAATGGACTTTTGAAGGGGGTGCTCCTTCCACATCTAGTGAAGAAAACCCAACCATAACTTATGCTAAAAGTGGTAACTATGTTGTAACATTAAAAGTTTTAAACGGAGATGTTTCTAATACTATCACAAAAGACGATTATATCACAGTAAATAAAAACACGCTAACTGCTAATTTTAAAGCAGATAAGATTAAAGCAAAAAAAGGAGAGTCAATTATATTTACAGATTTATCTATTGGCGATATTACTTCTAGGGAATGGCAGTTCCCTGGAGCAACACCTAACACATCTAGTGATAAAAACCCTGAAATAACTTATAATGAGATTGGCACCTATGATATTAGTTTAAAAATAACCGATAATAATGGCGAAGCCACAGAAACAAAAGATAACTACATAGAAATAGTTAACGAAACAACAAATGCCCAAATACCAAACGACTTTGTTTTATATTATGATTTTAACAACAATATAGAAGATAAAAGCAGCTGGGCTAATAACAGTAATGATTTTAATATTACTTACGGTTTAGACAAAAATAACAATGAAAATTATGCAGGGGTATTTTCTAGCACAACGAATAACTATATTAAAGTTCCGCATAGCAATTCTATTAGCTTAGATAAAGAAATGACTATCTCTGTATGGTTTTATTATACAGAACAAACCAATACTTCCTTTTTTACTTTAATAGAAAAATCGAATCCAGATGATGGCGGACATTCTCGTTACGGAATGTGGATATATAATGGCGGTACTATTGAAATTTGTATTGAGCCAGATACTTGCCCTGGAAGCCTGTGCCAAAGATGCTTAGATACAGCTACTATTTTTCCTAATTTAAATCAATGGAACCATTTAGCAGGAACTTACGACGGTACTACTTTAAAAATATATGTTAATGGTGAAGTAAGCGCAAGCCAAGACTATGCTCCTTCTGGTATTTCTCAAACGCAATTCGAACTTTTTCTTGGTACAGACCAATACGACAATAACCCTAATTACCTAAACGGAAGACTCGACAATTTTAGACTATACAATAGAGCTCTAAATTCTAATGAGATAAAACAGCTTTCTTTAGAATAAAGTAACTTACTTTAACGACCATCAATAAATTTATATTTTTATAATTAATCGTAAGTAATAATTTTTTGCTCGACTAAAAAATTATTTAAGTTTAACGCTATTTAATGAGGAATTACAATTCTAAAAATATTGCTGTTTTAATATTTGCATTATCACAAGAGGAAGAGCAGAAAAACAAACCTCTTTTTAGCAATAAAGCCTTAGCTTCCTTATTAAATACACATGTTAAAAACACCGTAGAAAAAACTGGCTTAGATTATTTTATATTTTCCGAAAAAGAACAACTAGGAAACAATTTTGGAGAACGTTTTAGCAATGCCATTGCATCTATCTACAAAAAAGGATATAATGCCGTAATAACAGTAGGCAATGACAGCCCGGGACTTAATAAAAATCATCTATTAAAAACAGCTGAATTACTTCAAAAAAACAGCTTTGTAATAGGTCCTTCTAAAGACGGGGGATTTTATTTAATGGGCTTGCAAAAAGAATATTTTAATAAAAAAGAGTTCACACTTTTTTGTTGGAATACATCTAGTATTAGAAAAGAAATTAAATCCTATATAAGGTCTTTTACCGCATCTACCTATACACTTAATTACCTAAATGATATAGACACATTTTTTGATTTAAAAAAATTATATACCGCAGGTGAAATAAGTATAAATAAGTTTATAGCTATAATTACAAAGCTAATAAGCACATTTACTTCTAAGATAGTTTCTAATTCACAAGTAAAAATCCTTTTGCTTTTATACAAGGTTAACTATAACAAAGGTTCTCCTTTTAATCTTTACAATTAATTACAACACCAAAAACTTTTGTTTAATTATACTTTTCAGGAGCTATTTTAAAACTAGCATCTGAAAAAACAGGTATATATTAAATACTATTATTTTAATTTCTCTAAACACCACTCATGAGGTCTTTTTTTAGCATACTATTTCTATTATTCTCTATAACTACTTCTTTTTCCCAAGAAACCACCGGAACCATACAAGGCGTAATTACAGACACTAGCAACTATCCTGTCTCATTTGCAAATATTGTAATTACAGATATAGATACAAATTACAAATACGGAACTAGCTCCCAAGAGAATGGGTTTTACAACATTCCTAACTTATCACCTTCTAACACGTATCGCTTAGAAATATCATTTATAGGATTTCAGACCATTAAAGAAGATAATATAGTTATAAGCTTAGGTAATGTTACGGTTAAAAACTTTATAATGAATGAAGATAACATAGCTTTAGATGCTATAGTTATTACAGGTGCTACTAAACAACAAAAAAATGGAAACGAAACACTTTTAAGTAAAGAACAAATAAAAGCAACACCTACTATAAACAGAAGCATACAAGACCTTACTAAAAACCTTCCCGAAAACAATTTAAATTCTTTTGGAGGAGCAAGTAATCGTTTTAATAATTTAAATATAGATGGTGTTGCTAATAACGATGTTATTGGTTTTCAGGAACCTGCAAGTGGTGCATCTGGTTCATCTGCAAACGGTACACCAGGCAGTCTTTCTAGATCACAACCCATTGGATTAGGAGCTGTAAAACAATTATCGGTTAAGCTAACTCCTTTTGATGTTAGTATCGGAAATTTTAGTGGTGCAAGTATTAACCTAGTTACTAAAAACGGAACTAATAATTTTAAAGGTGAAGTATATGGTTATGGCAATAATCAAATATTATTAGGAAGCCATGCAGACGGAGCAAAACAAGATGCCTCTAATTTTTATGACGTACAATTTGGAGCAGGTATTGGTGGTGCTATTATAAAAGACAAACTATTCTATTATGTAAATATAGAACAAGCGCTTTCTGATAATCCTGTATTAAATGCCCCCGGTAGTAGCAGTTCTAATATTGCTTTAGAAGATGTAGAAGCTATAGCCAATAAATTAATAAACACCTATAATTACAACCCAGGAACTTTTAGCAATGCTGCTATAAAAACAGCCAGCACAAAAGTATTTACTCGCTTAGATTATAATATCTCTGACCAACACAAGCTAACACTTCGCAATAATTATGTAAATAGTTATGCCGATAATCTTGAATGGAACTCTTCTATTTTTAATTTTGGAAATCAAGGCTATCGCCATAATAGTGTTGCAAATAGTTTAGCTTTAGAATTAAAATCGAATTTTACCAACGGAATTGCTAACAAGCTTACATTAGGATATAATACGGTTAAAGAAGGAAGAGATTTTAATGGCAGAGTATTTCCTCACATTCAGATTGCAGCTAACTCTACCAATAGAATTTTTGCAGGAACATACCGAGAAGCATCTGTATACAATACGGATTTTTACACCCTACAATTCGCCGATAAACTAACCTATTCTACCAAAAATCATACACTAACATTTGGAGGTTTAGCACAATTTAACAATGTAGAATACGGCTTTTTATCTGCTTGGAACGGTAGATGGGAATATAAATCTGTTGACGATTTTTTAAATGACCGCCCCAACAGAATTCGTGGTGTATACAATACTACGAATAACGATTTTTCTTTTGTAAGCAACAGACCTTCTGCTACTGTTTCTGTATTAGAATTAGGACTTTATGCGCAAGACCAATTTAGAATATCTAACAAACTATCGATTACAGGAGGTATTAGATTAGATGCTCAATTTTTACCAAGTGACTTACCTATAAGTCAGGAAGTATTAAATACTCCAGAGTTTAGCAACTTTGATAATAAAATATCAAATGCGCCACAATTTAATCCTAGAATAGGTTTTAATTACACCATTGATAATGCACAAAAATACAAATTAAGAGGAGGTACAGGGTTATTTTCGGGGCGTATTCCATACCTATGGTTTGCTTATGTAGAATATATTTCTGGAACCGATTATTTTAATATTGATTTACGACCCAATGAAGTAACTCCTTTAACAGAAAACTTAGACGATTTAAGAAGTTCTCAGCCCAATTTAACCGAAATAAATTTAATAGATAACAGTTTTTCGCTCCCAAGAGAATGGAAAACAAATATTGCTTTTGATGCTAAATTGCCTAGGAACTGGAATCTTAATTTAGAAGCAACCTATACGAAAGTGCTCAATGGTATATTCTTTAAATCTATAAATCGAAAAAATGAACTTGGAAATTTTCAGGGAGCAGATAATAGACCTTACTTTTTACAAACTGGACAAGACATAAAAATAAACCCAAACTTTACAAATGTCTTTTTACTTACCAACACAGATCAAGGCTACAGGTACAACCTTACGGCAGGTATTTCTAAAACCATAAGAAATTATAATGGATATTTAGGGTACACTTACGGAAAGAGCAAAGATATTTCTAGTACTGTGCGTAGTTCCCCTGCTGCAAATTTTGAATGGAACCAAGCTATATTTGGTAATGACCCAGAATTATCTTTTTCTAATTTTGATTTAAGACACAAATTTGTATCTAGTCATTCTTATTCTTTTGACTTTGGAGAATCTAATACTGTATTTGTATCGTTATTATATAATGGCAGATCAGGAAGCCCTTACTCTTTTGTATACCAAGGGGACCCAAACAGAGACGGCTCCTCCAGAAACGATTTAGTATACGTACCAGCCAACTCGTCAGAAATTAACCTTGTTAATATCACAGATGCAACAGGAGCCATAACAGTATCTAGCCAAGAACAATGGCAGCAATTAAACAATTATATAGAAAATAATGCCTACCTAAAAAGTAGAAGAGGGAATTATGTAGAACGTAATGGTGCAAAAACCCCTTGGAATCACGAACTAGATATGAAGCTACAATATGGAAAACAATTAAAAAATGGCAAATCTATTACCTTGTCTTTTGATATGTTAAATGTGCTTAATTTTGTAAACAAAAATTGGGGTCGCTTAGTATTTGTACCTAATGTAGTAAACTCTAGCTTTAGTTTGTTAAATTTTGTAGGCATAGAAAATCAACAACCACAATATCAATTTAATATTAATGAAAATGAGCAACCATGGGTAGTAGATTTACAAAACTCTAGATGGCGTGCTCAATTAGGCTTAAAATTTAACTTTTAAAAACAACAAAGCCCTTTATAGTAAAGGGCTTTGTTTAATTTGTACCTTGGGTGGGAATCGAACCCACACTCCTAAGAACCGGATTTTGAATCCGGCGCGTCTACCAATTCCGCCACCAAGGCAGCTAAATGGTCTGCAAAATTAGAAAATAAATTTAAACTAATACAAAAAAAGCAACATTTATGCTTTAATGAGCCAAATAAATTTCTAAATTTGCACCTCCTTTACAACAAAGGATTCTAACAAACTAGAAAACAATATTTTAAGCATGGCTTACCAAGTACCAGAACCTAAAATTTTTAGCTGCACGCAAAGTACAGCATTAGCAGAAAAAATTGCTGCATCTTTTGGTTCTAAACTAGGAGAAGTAAAATTTTCAAGATACAGCGATGGTGAATTTCAACCATCTTTTGAGGAATCTGTTAGAGGCGCTAGGGTTTTTATTATTGGATCAACGAATCCAAGTTCTGAAAACCTCATGGAAATGTTACTAATGTTAGATGCTGCTAAACGTGCATCTGCAAGACATATAACTGCTGTAATGCCTTATTTTGGTTGGGCAAGACAAGACAGAAAAGATAAACCAAGGGTTCCTATTGCGGCTAAATTAATTGCTAAAATGTTAGAGGAGGCTGGTGCAACTCGTATTATTACAATGGATTTGCATGCGGATCAAATACAAGGTTTCTTTGAAAAACCAGTGGATCATTTATTTGCCTCTACTATGTTTTTGCCTTATTTAAAAAGCCTTAAACTAAACAATTTAACAATTGCTTCGCCAGATATGGGTGGTTCTAAAAGAGCATACGCTTACTCTAAAGCACTAGAAAGCGATGTTGTTATTTGCTATAAACAAAGAGAGAAAGCAAATATTATTTCTCATATGGAGCTTATTGGAGATGTAAAAGGGAAGAATGTTGTTTTAGTAGATGATATGGTAGATACTGCTGGCACGCTAACAAAGGCAGCAGATTTAATGATGAAAAGAGGTGCTATAAGTGTTAGAGCAATTACAACACATGCACTACTATCTGGAGATGCTTATGAGAGAATAGAAAAATCTCAATTATTAGAATTAATAGTTACAGATTCTATTCCTGCTAGAAAAGATAGTAAAAAAGTTAGAGTATTGAGTTGCGCAGAATTATTTGCAGATGTAATGCAGAGCGTACACAACAATATGTCTATAAGTTCTAAGTTTTTAATGTAAAACTTAAAACTAATAAAGAAGAATATAAATAGTTAAATATATTATAATGAAGTCAATTACAATTAAAGGATCTCAAAGAGAAAGCGTAGGCAAAAAAGCAACAAAAGCCTTACGTAATGCTGGAAAGGTTCCTTGCGTAGTATACGGAGGGGAAAAACCATTACACTTTTCAGCGGATGAATTAGCGTTCAAAAATTTAGTGTACACTCCAAACGCGCATACAGTTGTGGTTGAGTTAGAAAGCGGAGAAAAAATTGATGCTGTATTACAAGACATTCAATTTCACCCTGTAACAGATAGAATTCTACACGTAGATTTTTACCAATTATTTGATGACAAAGCTGTTACTATGGATATCCCTGTACAACTAGTAGGAAACTCTCCTGGTGTAAGAAACGGTGGTCGTTTGTTATTTAGAAAAAGAAAACTTACGATTAAAGCTTTACCAGCTAATCTTCCAGATTTCTTTGATGTGGATATTTCTGAATTAAAAATTGGAAGTAGTCTTTCTGTTTCTTCTTTATTAGATGAAAAATATACTTTTCAACACCCAGATAGCACACTTATAGTACAAGTGAAAGCTTCTCGTAACTCAGTTGCTGACGATGAAGAAGAAGCTGCTGAAGGTGAAGCTGCTGCTGAAGAAACTGCTGCTGAATAATACAGTTTTAAACAAAAATAAAAAGCATCCTGTTATATTAATTTCAGGATGCTTTTGTATTTTAGATAACAGATAATTTTTACTATTCTAAAATGTTTCGGTTCATTAATTCTCTTTTTAACACTAATAAAACTCGTATCGAAGAAACAGATATCATGAAAAAATTTTTGATTATTGGCCTAGGTAATATTGGTCCTGAGTATACCGAAACCAGACATAATATTGGATTTAAAGCATTAGATTTTTTAGCAAAAAAAGAAGATTTCTCTTTTGAAACTGCCAAGTTAGGAGATATCGCCACTTTTAAAGTAAAAGGCAAAACCATGTTACTTTTAAAACCTTCTACTTATATGAACAGAAGTGGTAAGGCTATTAAGTATTGGATGGAAAAAGAAAAAATTCCTTTAGAAAATATTTTGGTTATTACCGACGATATTAATTTACCATTTGGTACTATTAGAGTAAAAACAAAAGGAAGTGACGGAGGTCATAATGGTCTAAAAGACACTCAAAACATGTTGCAAACTAATGCTTATAACAGATTTAGATTTGGTGTAGGCTCCGATTTTAGTAAAGGCAGGCAAGCAGACTATGTATTAGGAGAATGGAATAGCGAAGAGCAAGAAGCATTAAAAGAACGCTTACAAGTAGCCACAGAACTTATTCGTTCATTTGTATTATCTGGTGTTAAAAATACCATGAACCAATTTAATGGCTCTTAAAATACTTTAAACTCGTACACTCCAGAATCTGATATATTTCCTTCTTCATCCGTGGTTGTAACGCGCCAAAAATATACTGTATTTGCTGTTACACTTACATGCATATCGGTAGTATCTTCTCCTAAAGTAGCAATAACTGTTTCTGGCGGATTTATTAATGAAAAATACAATTTATATTCCACTATATCATCATCTATATCTGCTCCAGACCAGTTTAAGAAAACCTCATTATTAATATCTTTAGTAATAGTACTACCAGAAGACGGCACAATAATTTCTGCCGGAAATGGTGCATAGGTAGTTTGCGAACCTGCATTATAAAAACGCCAAGTATCACTTACGATGGTTTGGTTAACCTCCGAATTTTTTGTGGTTATAGACCAAGAATACAAAGCTCCTTTTTCTAAGGTAACCATTGATGATAAGGCAGCCGTATTTATCGTTTGCGTAATATTTGTATTTAAATTAACTACTTGTAATTGATATACTTCTGTATTACTTGCTTCCTCCCATCTAAACTCTACCCTACTTCTAGTTTCATCTATGTCTATACCCGTAGTACATTCAGAATTTTGCAACGGGTATTCTAAAATTGCCTTCTCAGGATTCTTTGGCCCTTTATCTCTACTACAAGCAGCAAATACAACTATAACTATAATTAAAAAACTCCTCTTCATCATTTCTTTATCACTTTATAGGTTGCTTTTGTCGCTAATTCATCAAAACTTACTAAATATATCCCTTTAGACAAATCACTAAAATTTATTTCTAACTCAGAACCATTTACGCTGTACTTTTCTTTTCTAACAAGCTGCCCATCTATAGCATGTATGCGTACTGTTACAAATTGTACTTCTTTACCTAAAAAAACAGTTGCAATAGATGCTATTGGATTAGGATATATAATTGGATAATCGGATACAAAAATTTCTTCTTCATAAACTCCTTGACATGTTATGTCCCCTGTAACCTTTAATACATTTACCCCTTGCTTAAGATTTAATATAAGTCTAGGCTCTTGAGTTTGCACAAGAATACCATTTAAATCCACATTATACAATGTTGCTCCATCGAGTAAAATTAGCACCTCATCATCATTTAATAAAGATGAAGAAATATTTATTTCGTCTGGCTCTGCTATAACCACATCATAACACAACTCTTCGTAAGTTATAGCACCATCTGCACCTGTAATGCATATTTTATATGCTCCACCGTTTAAACCATCTAATGTATACGCATCGGTGAATGTATCGGTATTATTAATGGCCCCACCACTTACAGTAACAGAATAATCTAAAACTTGTGTGGGCACAATAACAATACTTCCATCATTAGAATCTCTACACGATTCACTTTTTAAGGATATAGAAAAATTATCTGTTGGCAACCTATATACCGCACAACCATTTGTATCTACATCTGTTCCTTTTGGAGTACCTAAACATAAATCATCTCCATCATCAAAAACACCATCTTCATCATCATCTGGTCTAAAAACACCTTCTACACAAACATCTAAAGAAAAATCATTTAAAACCCCTCCATCATTAGCAGCAGTATCTTCAATTTTTAAAATCCACTCCCCTAATAAAGATTCTCCGTTAAAAGAAGCTAAGGAACCTAATGGCTTTACTATTCCATTGATAGACGGTCTTGTATTTCCGCATACAAAGCTACTTCCTTGCGCATCAAACGTAGCATTTATATCTCTAAACTCTCCACAAGAGCTAGATGTAAGTACAACTACGGTTCCTGATGGTGATGTTAAGCTAATGATAAGATCCGATAAATACGTATGCGATATATTTAAATTAACATTAATATCTGCAACTGGCAAATCTTCTAAAAACTGAACTACTGATGTTATTGTTGGGGTACCAGAAGAAGAAATTGTTAGCGGTAATTTACTCCCAACTTTATTTACACAATCTATAGTTACTGTTGTAAAACTAAAAGGTGTTCCAAAGGCTCCCTCTCCACAAATATTTTTTGGCTTAACCCTCCAATAATAAGTGGTTTCAGAAGCTAAATTTAAAGGAGAATAGGTGTTAAAATTTACCGTAGCAGCATCTACAATAGATGTAAACCCTATATCTGTAGCCACCTCTACATCATAAGAAGTATAAAAAGGGTTCTCTTCCCACTCTAATCTCTGAGTAATACCTGCACCAGACATACCATCTATAGGTGAAACTAATACTACTTCTGAAAAAGTAGCACTATTAACACTTACATCTAGTAGTACTTGTTTTGTTGTTGTTACAGAAGTTGCCACTATTGCAATTGGATACACACCTTGAGCCACACTACCTGTATTAGAAAAAGTAACCGTTATTAGTGTATTATTTACCTGAGCTGTATTAGATGAAAAAGCTACATTTAACCCTGCAGGCAATCCCGTAGCAGAAAAAGTAACCTCTTCGTTAAACCCTAAATAAGCTTCGTAATTAAAAGCAGCAACTATATCATCTGGCATACAGATTTCATAGGCTAGCTCAGAAAAATTTAAAACTATTTCGGATGCAGTAATTGTAAAATCTGCAGCGTTTATCGCATAAAATATATTGTTATGCGCTTTTACCATAATACGTGCCGCTGTGGTAGCTATTCCTGGAATTAAGATATTGTACTCACCATCATTTGGCACATCATCGGCTAAACTAATAGGGTAAGTAAGTCCGCCATCTGTTGACATAAAAATATCTACTGTGTTTAAACTAATAGGCGCTTCGTTTGTATTAGCAACATCCCATGTAATACTTTGTATAGTTCCCGCCGTATAAGTTTCATTTGCCGCTTGTGAGGTTACTACAAATGGTCCAGAATCTCCTACTACATTCACTTTTACAATATCTGATGACACCTGACCTACTTCAGCAGAATTATCCCTTACCGTAAGTGCAAAATTCATTTCTCTTTCTACACTAGATACTGTTTCCCAAGGGCTACCAGAACTAGGATTTATTTCTGTAAGACTCCCCTGAATTACCCTTTCTAATTTTGGAAAATACCGCTCCGGATTGGTCGATGGTTTTTGTGATCTAAAATTTGCTCCATTAGGATTTGTTGGTCCAAAAGTTGTGTGTGTTACAATACCATTATCTACTTGTTCCCATGCATAAGTAAGAACATCTGCAGCATCTACATCTGTAGCACTACCAGCAAGCACAAATGCTGTAGATTTAGGAATAAAAAAATCTCCTGTAGGGTTTATTACTGGTGGGATATTTACCAAAGGAGTACTTGTAGCACAACTAGTTGTTTCTAGATATTCCGAAATTTGTAAAATACTGTAGTAATGAAAATATGGATCTCCTTGCTCGGCTACATCATTATTCTGAGTAATACCAGCATAACCCATAATTGTTGTTCCACTACCTGGTTCTGCTTGTACTAAAGTACCTTCTGACTCAAAAGACCAAGTATGATTTGCTCCAAACTGATGTCCCATTTCATGGGCAACAAAATCTAAATCATAAGTATCTCCTAGTGGGTTTCTACTAGAAGAATAAGCACTTCCCTTTCTATTATTTATACATACAGAACCTATATAACCAGAATTTCCGTTATCTACATCTTCATGAAATAAATGTCCAATATCATAGTTGGTCTCTCCGATTATACTTGTTAATGTATTCTGCACCTGTGTATTTAAATTTCCTGAATAAGGATCTGTAGTTGCATTTTCATAAATAACTAAATCTGTATTAGCTACCAACTCTAGAGAAACCCCTAAATCTGTCTCAAAAACTTCATTTATTCTTGTTACGGTAGCATTTATAGCTGCTAATGCATCTGCAACTGTACCTCCATGAAAGGCTGTATATTCTCCACTTGCCGATACTGCCAACCTATATTTTCTATGCAATTGATCATCTGCTAACTTAGAAGTTATACTTTGCGAACTTTTTTCAACACTTTCTTTTGTTTTACATACAAATGCTTGGTCTTTTGCTAGTTTAGAACCTCTATTATAAACTACATAACCATTATCACTTTCAAACGTTTTTTGCATAAAAGTAGCATGCTCGTTATCGGCATGAACCATCATACTCTGAATACCATTGGGAGATACACTAAAAACAATTTTCTCCTCTTTTTCATTAAGGTTATAACCGCAGTACGATTTTATATCCGGATATTTTTTTGCCAATTCAGGAGATAAAACAGATTTTTCAAAAACCTTAAAAGCTACTTGCTCTCCTTTTTCGTTGGGAAAATAAACTACCTTATAAGAACTTTTATCACTGGTAATAGCTGTAAGTTCTTTTTTAAACATTTTTTCATCTAAAGAAAACACTTTAACATCTACCGTATTTAACTTTTGCTTAATTTTATCTAAAGTGTAGGCTTCAGAACTACTGTTTTCCCAATATTTAACCTGAGAAAAACCATAAAAGGAGCAAAATAATATGGTAATTGAAAAAACAAGACGTAATTTTACAACCATTAAATAGGGTTTTTAAGTAGACTATCAAATATAATCCTTTTTATTATTTATATTTCGTGATAACAATCCAAAGCATTTCTAATTTTGACCAAAAACAACCTACTGCTGTAACAATAGGTACTTTCGATGGTGTTCATATTGGTCATAAAAAGATACTAGAACTCCTCATAAATAATGCCAAAGTATCTAATTTAACGGCTACGGTACTTACTTTTTTTCCGCATCCAAGAATGGTTTTACAGCAAGACTCTGGTATTAAGCTATTAAATACTATTGAGGAAAAAACTAAAATCCTAAAGAATATAGGCTTAGACTGCTTAATTATACATCCTTTTACTAGAGAATTTTCCCGCCTTTCGGCTACAGAATTTGTTAGAGATATTCTGGTTAACAGCCTTAAAACAAAAAAAATAATTATTGGTTACGATCATAGATTTGGCAGAAATAGAAATGCTAATATTAATGATTTAATAACATTCGGAAATACATTTGATTTTGAAGTTGAAGAAATTTCGGCTCAGGAAATAAATGATATCTCTGTTAGTTCTACTAAAATTAGAAAAGCATTAGAAGAAGGCAATATTACAATTGCAAATCGTTACCTTGGATACGAATATATGCTTACAGGCACTGTAAAAAGAGGTAAAGGATTAGGCAGACAATTAGGCTTTCCAACAGCTAATCTTTATATTGAAGAAGATTATAAGCTTGTTCCTAAAAATGGGGTATATATTGTAAAAAGCTATATAGACAATACACTCGTTTACGGAATGATGAATATTGGTTTAAACCCAACTGTAAACACATCTACAGTTGAAAAAAACATAGAAATTCATTTTTTTGATTTTGAACAAGATTTATATTATCAAAAAATACAGATAGATATTATAGAACGTATTAGAGACGAGCAAAAATTTGATTCTGTTACCGCTTTAAAAGCTCAGCTAGAAAAAGACAAAGAAACTGCACTAGATATAATTTATTAAAGAAATGCTAAGCAAATTCCTTTTTAAGAAGATAGACAACGGTTCTCTAACTGTTTTTAGAATCTTTTTTGGAATATTAATTAGTTTAGAATGCTACGGTGCAATACTAACAGGTTGGGTAAAAGATACACTAATAGACCCGAAATTCACCTTTTCATTCATTGGTTTTGAATGGCTACAGCCACTACCTGGAAATGGTATGTATGTCTATTTTTTTATTATGGGCTCCCTAGGAGTTGCCATTGCCTTAGGATACAAATACAGAATAAGTAGTATTTGTTTTTCCGTATTATGGACTGGCGTATATTTAATGCAAAAGACATCTTATAACAATCATTATTACCTATTAGTTCTTATCTCATTTATAATGATTTTTTTACCTGCTAATAGAGGCCATGCTTTAGACTCAAAATTAAATCCCGAATTACAAAGTGATAGCATGTACAGCTATGTAAAATGGATTATTGTTTTACAACTGTTTATTGTATATACTTATGCTTCTGTTGCAAAATTATATGGAGACTGGTTAAATTTTGAAGTACTAAAGCTATTTATGAAAGGTAAAGCCGATTATTATATTATTGGCGACCTATTGCAACAATCGTGGCTACATAAAACAATGGGATTTGTTGGTATTCTATTCGATTTGTTAGTTATACCTGCAATGTTATGGAAACCCACTAGAAAATTTACTTTTATTATTGCTGTTACCTTTCATTTATTTAACGCTATTGTATTTCAAATAGGAATTTTCCCTTTTTTAGCACTAGCCTTTATGGTTTTCTTTTTTGAGCCAAAAACCATTAAAAAAGTATTCTTAAAAAAGAAAAAAATCTATAACGCTAATACCTTTAATATTCCTAGCTACAAGAATATAGTTTTAGTTGGCTGTAGCATCTATTTTTTAATTCAATTGCTACTTCCTATTCGCCATCATTTTATAAAAGATGATGTTTTATGGACCGAAGAAGGACACCGATTAAGTTGGCGCATGATGCTAAGAAGCAGGCACGGACGCATAAAACTTAAAACTGTTAATAAAGAAACTGGTATTGCTAATAACGTTGATGTATCTGATTATCTAAGTAAAAAACAAGCTCTTAGAATAGGCGCTTATCCAGATTTTATTTGGCAATTTGCACAATACTTAAAAAAAGAAGCGCAAGAAAAAGGAGAAAATATAGCAGTATACGCCACATTATCTAAAGTGAGTATAAACGCAAAACCTTATGTAGATTTTATAGATAAAAGTATTGATTTAGCTAATGAAAAATGGAATCCGTACCAACACCATGAGTGGATTTTACCTTCTAAAAAAAACACGCCTAGTCACAAAAAATAATCTTAAATTTGTGCTCTATAAATAATACGATTACATGTTACAGCTACAAGCTATTCGCGAACAAAAAGATGCTATTATAAAAGCTTTAAAAAAGCGTAAAATTGATGCTAAACCACTTTTAGAAAGCGTAATTACGCTAGATGAAAAACGTA
>CALHVB010000110.1 GCA_938039345.1 uncultured Sediminicola sp. | reverse complement strand
TAGCAGAAACAACCTCTATTATTGTTGACCCCGTAACTGGCAGAAATATTGATTTTACCTTAAATAGTGGTGATTATATTTTAAACTACGAAGCTAATATTTTAAATTATGCAGGATATTTTCAGTATGAAATAAATCCTTCAGAAGCGCTTAAAGTAACAGCTGCTCTACGTTATGATAATTTTAGATACGATTACAACAACCTATCTGAAAGTACAGGTGCTAGTGATGCTATAGACAACTACAACAACCTAACTCCTAAACTAGGTGTTAACTATAATTTTAATACCACAACAGGAATCTACGCTAACTATTCTCAAGGATTTACACCTCCGCAGACCTCAACACTGTATCGTAACAGAAATAATTTAGTAGGCATAAAACCTAGTCGTTATAACAACTACGAAATTGGTACTTATGCTGCAATTACATCTAAATTAAAATTAGATGCTGCAATTTATGTCTTAGACGGTAAAAACACATTGATTACACTTAGAGATGCAGATGATAATTTTTTTAATACCAATGCCGGAAAAACAAGGTCTTATGGTGTAGAGTATAGCATAAAATATACTCCATCTAAAGAAATTACTTTAAACCATAACGGAAGCTATGCAAAACACCGTTACGATAGCTTTTTTGATGGCGGTATAGATTATTCTAACACAGACAGAGAAACTGCTCCAAGCTTATTAGGGAATACAAATATTACCTACAAACCAAACTACCTAAAAAACTTTAGTATTGCTGCTGAATGCGAATTAGTAGGTAAGTACAATGCTAGTTTCGAAGGTCAAATTTCTAATGACGATGGCTCTTCAGGTACAGCTACCTATAATGGACACCATATATTTAACATAAAAGCTGCTTATAAAATAAAAGGCTTTGAAATTTGGGCTCATGGTTTAAATATTTTTGACACTCTTTATGCCGCAAGAGTATCTTATAATAGATTTAGAAGTGAGAATAGTTATACCATAGGGAATCCAAGAGCAGTACATGCAGGAATAAAATATAATTTTTAAGCAATTAATAGATGCAAAAAAATAACAGCTTAAATCAATGGTTTTGGAAATGGCACTTCATTGCAGGTATTATTTCCCTTCCTTTTATTCTAATATTAGCCATTACAGGTGGCATTTATTTATTTAAGGGAGATTACGAAAAACCAAGACAAGAAACTATTAAAATAGTTTCCGTTACAGGAGAACCTATCTCTTACCAAGAACAGTGGATACTTGCAAAAATGAGCATGCAGAAAGCCCCTACCGCTATGATATTGCCTAACAGTAAGGAACAAGCTACCGAATTTATTACAGGACGATTTAGCCATAAAAAAAGCCTATTTATAAACCCATATACAGCTAGTATTTCTGGTAAAATCTCTCCTCAAGATTCAATCATGTATAAAGTTAGAAAAATACATGGAGAGCTTTTAATGGGTAAATATGGCACCAAAATAATAGAGCTTATTGCAAGTTGGATGGTGGTATTAATTATTACCGGCCTTTATATATGGTGGCCTGCAAATGGCTGGAATTTAAAAGGTTTTTTTATTCCTAGATGTAATGCTGGAAAACGTATTTTATTTAGAGACCTACATGCTATTACTGGTTTTTGGATTTCAGGCTTATTACTATTAGTACTTGCTGGCGGCTTTCCTTGGACCGATGTTTTTGGAGAAAATTTTAAATGGGTTCAAAAAACAACCCACACAGGATTCCCTAGCACTTGGAGCGGACACCAACTAAAGTCTAAACCAGATATAAAAGCGCTAAGCTTAGACCAAATGGTTTCAATAGCCAAAAATTTAAACCTAGAAGGAGAAGTAAGCATAACATTACCGCAAAACGCTAATAATGTATTTAGTATTGCTAATACTATTCCTAACAATTTAAATGCTCAACAAAAATATCATTTTGACCAATTTTCTGGAAAACTAATCCTAAAACACAATTGGGAAGATGTTGGTTTTTTAATGAGAGGAAGAATGTGGGTAATGGCTTTTCACCAAGGAGAATTTGGAGCTTGGAACTGGTGGTTAATGCTATTTATTGCTATTACTTTAGCTTTTATGAGTATAGCAGCCTTACTATCCTACCTAAAAAGAAAAAGAAAAGGGGACTGGAGTATACCTAAAGCCCCTAAGAATTTTAATGTGAGTTATTCATTAACAGGCTTAATTCTACTATTAGGAGTTATTTTTCCCTTATTCGGATTTAGCCTAATATTACTCGTGTTTTATAGGTTGATAAAAAGAAAAACAACCAAAAATTAAACAATACAAATCCTAGCCAAAAGCTGGGATTTATTAATTCTTCGTATTTTTAATATAGAAACCATTTTACTTATGAAAAAAATATCATTCTTATTTACAATCCTTTTATTTACATTTTCTTTTTCCTGCAAAGAAAAAAAGAAGGAAGCTACACAAATGGATAACGTAATGGCTATACACGATGAGGTAATGCCAAAAATGGGCACTATAAATACACTAGCTAAAAAATTAGTCGTTGAAATAAATAAAGACACTACTGATACATCTGTCAGCTATAAAAAAGCAAAAAAAGACTTAGAAAACGCCCATAAATCTATGATGGATTGGATGACAAACTTTAGCACTCGTTTTAATACCGCAGAAGTATTAGACAACAAAGCTTTATCTCCTGAAAAACAAGAATGGCTAAATGAAGAAGAAGACAAAGTAAAAGAACTCCGAGACCAAATTAATTCTAGTATAGAGAATGCAGAAAAGTTATTGAAGTAAAACTCATCATTAACCCCTTAATATTTAGCTGCTTTTCCTTTTGTTAAAGAGTTATTTATAAAAGTTCTTATATCATTATTAGCAGAAATTAAATCCTCGTTACGCAAATACATCATATGGCCACTTTTATAGCCTTTAAAAGTAAAACGGTCTTTTAGTTTTCCGCTAGGATCTACTTGCCACATAGTATATTTAGCACCAAAGTATGTAGTTGCTCCATCATAATAACCAGATTGTATTAATACTTTTAAATAAGGATTCTTAGCCATAGCCTGCCTTAAACCCTCTCTAACATTATTATTTCTTCTGTCCCAAGGGTGCACATCTCCAAATACATTGTACTTAATATCCGTTTTAAAGTTTAAATGTTCTTTTATATAATAATTAATTGCTGGGGTAAAAGAATGCAGCCATGAGGTTAATTCTGGATTAAAATCGGGACTATCACCAGCTTCGGTCTTATCTATTCCTAAATACCTAGAATCTAAACGACCAATTGTATTTCCTGTCTTATCTCTTAATAACTCTTTCCAAAAAAAAGAAGTAGGTACATCTAAGTTGTTTTGCAAAATAGCATCCTGACTTAAACCAGAATAGTAGGCCATTTTTTTTGCTACACTTTGCTTTTCGGTTTCAGAAATAAAACCTCCTTTTGCTAATGCAGGCATTAATGTGTTAATAGCATAATTTTCTACTTCTGGTAAAATGGTTAACAAGTCTTTTTGCTGTAATGCACTTGGCAACACCTTATGGTACCATGCTGCTGCCGTAAAATAAGGCAAGTTTAAAGCAGAATAAACTGGCTGATTGGTATTGTATAATTTATAATCTGCGGGAGATACTAAAATAACACCATTTAAATACATCCAATGCATATTTTGTAACTCATTAGCTAAGCCCATAACACGTGTACCTCCATAACTTTCGCCTATAAGATATTTAGGAGATTCCCATCTGTTATTTCTAGAAATAAATGTATTTATCCATTCTGCTAAATATTTTACATCTGCATTAATGCCAAAAAAAGTTTCTCTTTTAGGCAACTTACCATCCTTATCTGGTATCATTCTAGAATATCCTGTATTTACAGGGTTTACATATACAATATCTGCAATATCCAATATAGAATTAGGATTATCTTTTACTCCATAAGGCTGTATAGGATAGCCTTCTTTATCAATATTTAAAACTTTAGGACCTGTATAAGCTATGTGCATCCATACAGAAGCAGAACCAGGACCACCATTAAATGAGAAAACCAAAGGCCTATTTGCCCTATCTTTTATGTTAGCTCGTTTATAATAAGTATAATAAAGTGTTGCTATAGGATTACCTTCTTTATTCCAAACTGGTTGCGTACCCGTAGTTGCAGTATACGAAAAACTAGTGTTTTTTATGGTAATATTATGCGTAGTTACCACTGTAGTATCTATAGGTATTTCTCTTTTTTGAGAATAACATAATAGCATAAATACAGATAAAAAAAGAGTACAATAAAATTTCATAATCAATGTTTTAAACAACCTACTCTTTAAAGATAAAGAAAACAATGATTATTCTTAACTAACAATACTTACTTGTAGTGAAATTTATTATTTCCAACGCAAAGTCTCCATAATTTTACGAATATCCTTCTGCATATACACTGCTGCTGGTAATATAGAATCGTAATTGGGTTTTGCTGTAAAATAAAGTGAGCCTGTTACAAAATGATTAATACTATCGGTAACATAAAATTGTGCCTGGGAAGCGGCATTACCTTCTACCTCATAAAACATTCCGTATACTTTATCATTTTTATTTAAAAAAGGCTGTTCTAAAATATTATCTGCCTTAACTACATGTTCATAAGAAAATTTTTGAGCATCTATAAGTAAAGCTTCTAAATTATCTTGCACTGGTTTATATGTTATATATATAGAACCTTTCATGCTAGGATAATCTATAATAACAGCACAATCTTTATTTACTTTTATATTTGCCGCATCGTTATACTGAAATTGAAAATTACAATTAGAGACCAAATCTTCTAAACCAGTTTTAGGATACTCTAATCGTAACATTGCTTTTGGCTTAGGCAACACATCTTCTTTACAAGAAAAAAGTAACATTATTATCATTACTACAAAAAACAACTTTTTACTATTCATTAGGCAATGTTATTTTTATTTGCTTTAATCTTTTCTTATCTAAACTTTCTACAGTGAATTTATAATTTTTAAACACTACTGTTTCTCCTCTCTTAGGAAAATTTCTGGCAATTTCTAAAACAAAACCAGCAATAGTTTCAGATTCTCCTTTTTGTTCTTCAAAATCATCTTCATCATTAAGTTTAACTACTCTATAAAAATCTTTTAAGGCAGTTTTACCTTCAAAAACATAATTATAGTCATCTAACTTAGAGTACACTAAATCTTCATCATCAAACTCATCACTTATATCTCCTACAATTTCCTCTATAATATCTTCTAAAGTTACTATTCCAGAAGTACCGCCATATTCATCTACCACTACTGCTAAATGACTTTTCATCTCTTTAAACTCTAGTAGTAAATTATCTAACTTTTTATTTTCTGGAACAAAGTAAGGGGCTCTTATTAATGATTCCCAATTAAACGTTTTTTTGTCTATGTATGGCAATACGTCTTTTACATACAATACTCCTTTTACTATATCTATATTTTCTTCGTAAACAGGAATACGAGAATACCCGTTTTTTTTAATTTCATCTAACACCTCAGAAAATTTTGATTCTGTACTTATAGCAAAAATATCTATCCGAGGTCGCATTACCTGCTTTACATCTGTATTACCAAAAGATACAATACCTTCTAAAATTTTTTGTTCTTCTTTAGTAGTGTCTCCATCAGAAGTTAATTCTAATGCTTGCGATAAGTGATCTACGCTTAAACTAGATTTTTGTTTCCCTAGTTTATTATACAACATTATAGTTACTATGCGCATAGGCCCACTTAAGGGTGTAAAAATAAAATCTAACACCTTTAAAGGATATGCCATGAAGCTCGCAAATTTTATGCTATTTCTATTCGCATATATTTTTGGCAAGATTTCTCCAAACATTAGTATTAAAAAAGTAACAACTCCTACTTCTAATAAAAATCTTACTGATACAAACCCAAATAAATAATAATTAATATCTACAAAAAGAACATCTCCTATTGAATTAAACAAGAGTACGGTTCCTATATTTATAGCATTATTAGTTATTAATATAGTTGCTAATAATTTTTTAGGTTTTTCTAAAAGTTTGGCTACAATAGCTCCTTTTGCTGTTTTTTTTTCTTTTAAATCATTAATTTTTGCTGGAGAAAGACTAAAAAAAGCCACTTCGGCACCCGATATTAAGGCAGAACAAAATAATAGTACTACTAACACAATTATTTTTAATGCATACGCACTATTAATTGCGATAAAATAGAGCATTAAACTATAGGGGTCTGGATCCAATAATTATTATTTTAGTTTAATCTTAGAATGGTAAATCATCATCTAGTTCTGGTTCATTTACTACCTGGTTTGGTGTAGGCGTATTACTCATTGGCTGTACAGCTTGTTGTTGTGGCTGTGCCATTGATGTAGCTTGGGGTTGTTGTGGCGCATTATTTACATTCTCTTTTTTAGTAGATAAAAATGTAAATTCTTGCACATGTACTTCTGTTGTGTAACGTGTGTTACCATCTTCTCCTTGCCATTGACGATTCTTTAAACGCCCTTCTACATATATCTTATCGCCTTTACTTAAATATTTTTCGCATATTTCAGCAGCTTTATTACGCACTACTACATTATGCCAATCTGTATTGGTTACTTTTTCTCCTGTTTGTCTGTTTGTGTAAGACTCATTAGTTGCTAAAGGAAAACGTGCAATACAATTACCCCCTTCAAAGAAGTGTATTTTTACTTCATCTCCCAAATGCCCAATTAACATAACCTTATTTAGTGTACCACTCATAATTTTTATCTTATATCAAAAATACAAATTTTTAAATGTTTTTATAACATCTGCAATTAAAACTGGTACCGGATATTTAGATAAACTTTTTAAAGGAACTCCCTGTTTTAATTTATTTTTAGTCTTTACCAACCAAAACTTTGTATGTAAATGTTGGTGTGATAATTTATGTACTATTTTATTTTCATTATACTGATGCATATCAGACACATTATCCAATGAGACTATATCTTCAATATGTCTTTTTAGCTCCTCTATATTAATTTCCTTAGTTGTCTCTATCAACGGAAATTCAAATAAGTTTTGCCATATCCCTTTTCCTGTTCTTTGTTGTATTAGTATATGCTCTTCTGCATCTACCACTATTACATAATTAAAATACCTATTCTTAACTTTTAGTTTTTTTAATTTAACAGGTAATTCTAAAACTAAGTTATCTTTTAAAGCCACACAACTATCATTTAAAGGGCAATTGTTACAATTTGGGCCTTTTGGAGTACATTGTATAGCTCCAAACTCCATTATTCCCTGATTATAATCGCGAATATCTACCGTACTCATAACTTCCCGAGCAATTTCTTTAAAATACTTAATTCCTTCTGTACTATTAATAGGCGTTGCTATTCCAAAATACCTGCTTAAAACACGATATACATTACCATCTACTACAGGTTCTGGTTCTTTAAAAGAAATTGAAGCTATGGCGCTTGCTGTATAATCTCCAACTCCTTTTAATTTTAACAACTCTTTATAGGTATTAGGAAATTCACCATTATAATTAGCAACAATATTTTTAGCGGTTGCATGTAAATTTCTTGCTCTAGAATAATACCCTAATCCTTGCCATAGTTTTAGCACTTTTTCTTCACTAGCCTTAGCCAAATCGTAGACTGTTGGAAAATGCTCAACGAATTTTAAATAATAAGGGATACCCTGTGCAACTCTAGTTTGTTGTAACATAATTTCAGATAACCATATATTGTAAGGATTATGTGTACTGCGCCATGGAAGATCTCTCTTATTATTGGCATACCAAAGGAGAATTTTTTCAGAAAATAACATTTATAGATAACTTATACTCAAAAGTAACAGTTTATATACTTAAAATAAGTTCTTTAAGATAAAAGATTCAATTTAATTTATATATTTGCAACCCGAAAAAAACAATAGTAAAATCTATTACTCAAAATGACGAAAGCAGATATCGTAACGAGAATCTCAGAAAAACTGGGAATTGAAAAAGGAGATGTACAGGCTACAGTTGAAACTTTTATGGAAGAGGTTAAGTCCTCATTAGAAAATGGTGACAATGTATACTTAAGAGGTTTTGGTAGTTTTATAATCAAAACAAGAGCTGAAAAAACTGGTAGAAATATTTCAAAAAATACTACCATAAAAATACCTGCACATAATATTCCTTCATTTAAACCTGCAAAAGTTTTTGTAGAAGGAGTTAAGAGCAACGTACAAGTAAAATAAATAATATTAATTTAAAGTAAAATTTTATGCCAAGCGGTAAGAAAAGAAAAAGACATAAAGTGGCTACTCATAAGCGCAAGAAGCGTAGAAGAGCTAACCGACACAAGAAAAAGTAGTTTTATAAACTACTTTTTCGTTTTATTACGTTCATTGACATAGAAATTCTAAAAAGAATTTCGACGGGTTCATACAACCTGTAAATAAATAAATTGTTTAATCTACTTGTTTGCATGTGCAAACGAGTATAAACTAATTCAGGTGAATAAAGAATTAATCGTAAGATCTAGTTCCGACGCCGTTGATTTTGCCTTATTAAAAGGAGGAAAACTTACTGAATTACATAAAGAAGAAGAAAGTAACAATTTTGCTGTTGGCGATATTTTCATTGCCAAAATAAGAAAACCTGTTACTGGATTAAATGCAGCCTTTGTAAATGTTGGTTACGAGAAAGATGCCTTTCTACATTACCATGACCTTGGCCCGCAGTTATCTTCCATGTTAAAATTCATAAAAGGAGTATCTACAGGAAAAATTAAAGATTACTCTCTAAAAGATTTTCAATTCGAAAATGATATAGATAAAGATGGTAGCATTAATGATGTTATTAAAGCTAACCAATCTATACTAGTGCAAATTGTTAAAGAACCAATTTCTACCAAAGGCCCAAGGATTAGCTCAGAGCTATCTCTAGCAGGCCGTTATTTAGTTATGGTTCCTTTTTCTGATCGTGTATCTGTTTCTCAAAAAATAGAAAGCAAAGAAGAAAAAGAACGTTTAAAAAGATTAGTAAGAAGTATTAAACCTAAAGGGTTTGGTGTTATTATTAGAACAGTTGCAGAAGGCAAAAAAGTCGCAGAACTAGACAAAGATCTAGAAAACTTACTGAACAAATGGTCAGTAATGTGTAAAAAATTAAACAAAGCATCACTCCCCTCTAAAGTATTAGTAGAACTAAATAGAGCATCTTCTATTCTAAGAGATATTTTTAATGATACTTTTACAAGTATACAAGTTGATGATGCTACGCTTTACAGCGAAATTAAAGAGTACGTGCAAGAAATTGCACCAGAAAAAGAATCTATTGTTAAGTTGTATAAAGACACCACTACTCCTATTTATGAGAAATTTGGAATAGAACGACAAATAAAAACTTCTTTTGGCCGCACTGCTACTATGAGCAAGGGTGCATACCTAATTATAGAACACACAGAAGCACTACATGTAGTAGATGTAAATAGTGGAAACCGTTCTAACAAAGCCAAAAACCAAGAAGATACTGCACTCGAAGTTAATTTACTTGCCGCATCTGAAATTGCAAGACAATTACGATTGCGAGATATGGGAGGAATTATTGTAGTAGATTTTATTGACATGAGCAAACCTGATCATAGAAGAAAACTTTTTGATCATCTTAGAGATGAAATGAAAGATGATAGGGCTAAACATAAAATACTACCTCCTAGTAAATTTGGACTTATACAAATTACAAGACAACGGGTAAGACCCGAAATGATTATTAAAACAACAGAAAAAAACCCCAATGTCACTAAGGATGGTGAGGTTGAAGCACCTATTGTTTTAATAGACAAAATTAAAGCTGATTTAGAAAAACTATTAAAAGGTCCGGCAAACGGTAATGGTATAATATTAAATATACATCCTTTTATAGCAGCTTACCTTACAAAAGGTTTCCCATCTATACGTTTCCAATGGTTTATGGAACACAAAAAGTGGATTAAAGTACAATCTAGAGATGCCTACACATACCTAGAATATCGTTTTAAAAATAAAGACGGTAAAACAATTTACTAAGCAAAAAGCGACTTCGGAAACGGAGTCGCTTTTTTTGTTTTGTATAGTTTATCTTTATCAATCATTTTTAATTAAAATGAATATTGCAAATAAAAAACATAGTAAAGAACTTACAGAACATTTTTTTAGAACAGAATACGGAAAAATAGTTGCCGTAATAACCAAATATATAGGCATAAACAATGTTGAAACAGCAGAAGACATTGTTCAAGAAACCTTATTAAGAGCCTCTTATTATTGGAAACAAAACGGAATACCTCCAAACCCAAAAGCATGGCTATATACCACTGCAAAAAACATAACTTTTAACGTTTTAAAGCGTAAAAAACTTGAAACAAAATACAAATTAAACAATAAGAACACCATAAATTCATTAGAACAATTAGATTTTTCTGATGAACTTATAAAAGACGAACAATTAAAAATGATGTTTGCTTGTTGCCATTCTTCTATATCCGAAAATTCTCAAATTGCTTTAATCTTAAAAATATTATGTGGTTTTAGTATTGCAGAAATAGCAAGTGCTTTTTTCTCTTCTCCTGAAACCATTAACAAACGCTTAGTAAGAGGAAGAAAACAACTAAGAAAAAATAATATAACACTAAAAACACCAAAAAACACTAACAAACACTTAGCCAACATACAAAAAACTATCTACCTATTGTTTAATGAAGGCTATAGCCCATCACAGAAAAATGAATTAATCCGTATTGATTTATGCCTAGAAGCAATAAGACTAACCGAAATATTAGCCGATAGCGAACTAGAAAATAAATCTGACTCCTACGCTTTATTAGCATTAATGTATTTAAATGCATCTCGCTTTGAAGCAAGAATTAATGATAACAATTCTATTATAGAATTAGAGCAACAAGACCGAACAAAATGGAATCAGGACTTAATACAAAGAGGATTTTATTATTTAAACTTAGCAACAAAAAAGAATACGATATCTAAAACATTAATTCTTGCCACTATTTCTGGCAACCATTGCATAGCTCCAAATTTTAAAGCAACCAATTGGAAAGAAATTCTAGCGTTGTATAACCAACTTATAGAATTAGAAGATTCTCCTATTATACGTTTAAACAGAAGTGTTATTATTGCAAAAGTTAAAGGAAATAATCTGGCTATTAAAGAATTACAAGAGCTTAATAAAAAATCCGATATCGGTAAACACCCCTTATTCCATGCAACTATAGCAGAATTCTTTAAAGAAGAAAACAATATTAACAAAGCTATTGAACACCTAAAAAAGGCAATTACTTGCACAAATAACAAGCGAGATTTAAAACTTTTAGAAAAAAAGCTAAAAACTATTGTCCCTATTTCTTAATTTCAATTGTAATAAGGCTATAATCTTAATATAAAACAATTATGAAAGAGTTTATGCTATTTATTAAAAGTGAAGAAAGTCCAAAAGCAGACTTATCTCCAGAACAATTACAACAACATATAGAAAAAGTTGGAAACTACATTAAGCGGCTAACAAGCGAAGGCAGAATGAAATCTGCTCAGCCTTTAGAAATGGAAGGCAAAATGCTATCATACCAAAACGGAAAAGTTGTAGACGGACCTTACAATGAAACTAAGGAGATAATCTCTGGTTACTACCATTTATTAGCTAAAGATTTAGATGAAGCAATTGCAATTGCAAAAGAAGACCCAAGGTTTGAAGAAGGTATTTGGCGTATAGAAGTAAGACCAATTAAAAAAGTAACAGGTATTAATTAAATTATTTTAAAAAAGCGGCTTATTAAGTCGCTTTTTATTATTCACTAAAGTCATTCATCAGTTATAAAATTTAGTACCTTTAAGTACTATAAAATAACACTTAGTATGAAAGGACATCTTAATGCCATAATCTTTGGAATAGCCATTATAATATCTTCTATTTTTTTAGGAAAATCTTATGTAGATAGAAAACAAGTTAACGGTACTATACAAGTTACTGGTTTAGGAAAAGTAGACTTTAGCTCCGACCTTATTGTGTGGGATGGTAGATTTAATGCAGAAAATATTAATCTACAACAAGCCTTCGTTAAGTTAAAAAAGGACAAAGAAATAATACAAGAGTATTTAACTAGTAAAGGAGTGTTATTAGAAAACATAGTTTTTAGTGCTGTAAACACAGAGCAACAGGTAAAAAGAAATTATGCGCCTAATGGAAATTATTTAGGAGAAGAATTTGCTGGCTACAAACTAAACCAATCGGTACAAATAGAATCTACAGAAGTAGTAAAAATTGAAAATATATCTAGAGAAGTAACCGAATTATTAAATAAAGGTGTTCAATTTTATTCTGAATCTCCAAGATACTATTATACAAAACTCGCCGACCTTAAAATAGAAATGATTTCTAAGGCCACTGAAGATGCTAGAGTAAGAGCTGAAAAAATAGCCGAATTTTCTGGAGGAAAACTAGGCAAACTAGAATCTGCAAAAATGGGAATTTTTCAAATTACAGGTCAAAATTCAAATGAAAATTATTCTTGGGGAGGTACATTTAATACCAGCTCTAAAGATAAAACAGCATCTATTACCATGAAATTAATTTACAAAGCTCAATAAAACCATACTATGTTTAAATCAAATATTATAAGCTTATTAACCATCTTAGTTATTACTTCTTGTAATTTTAAGCAAAAAGAATCTAATATTACAGACGAAAAAACAGAAATAGAACAAAAAACAATAACTACAGAGATTAATAAGGATAATAATAGTACTCCTAAATATTTTATTTGCTATAAAAACGATACTAATCCAGACATGGAAATATCAATTGGTTTTAATAAAGATACCGAAGCTATTAGTGTAAAATATAAAGGCCAAAAAGAAGCTATAAAACTAGTAAAAACAAAAGAGTCTTTTGATAAAGGCGGTGCGCACCCAACTATAGAAACCTATTATAATGAGATTTTTGAAAAAAAAGAAAATGGTGTATACAAACTTACACACTCAGGAATATGGGACTACGCCGAATACACAAGAAAAAAAGATGGAAAGAAGTTTACATTTACTATTAATCATGAATTAACTATAGAAGGTGGTTCAGAATACAGAAACACTCCTTGCTTTTAACACAATACAAAATAAAATACTTGTACCTCTGCACATTTATTATTTGCATGTACAGTTGTTCTTCATACAAAAGAGCAAATAAAAATAATTTCTCTAAAGAGCAGATAAGCTTAATAATGAATGGCGATAGTCTTAAACCCATGCCCGTTTTTAAGATTACCAAAAAATCTGACTCACTCCTATTACGCTCTAAAAGCAAAAGTGTTACTGCAAACCCTAACGATATTGTTCTTAAAAATTTTGTGCAACGCCTATACAGTACTGTACGAGACAGTATATCTATGGGTGTTGGCATTGCTGCGCCACAGGTAGGTATTTTAAAAAAAATAATATGGGTGCAACGGTTTGATAAAGAGGGTTTACCTTTTGAGGTTTACTTAAATCCTAAAATAATTAAATACTCTAAAAAAAAGCAACAATGTAGGGAAGGATGCCTATCTATACCCAATAGATCAGACACCTTAAACACAAGGTCATATGAAATTTTAATAGCATACGACCAAATGGATACTACACATAAAACAGAAAAAGTTAAAGGTTTTACTGCAGTAATATTTCAGCATGAGATAGACCATTTAAACGGCATATTATACTTAGATTACTTAGAATAAATTACTGATTATCTACAATAATTACAGACGATTCTTCACCAACCTTTAGCACGTATAAGCCTGTTGCTGTTTCTAACGGAAAAGATAATGTTGTAACTTTTAAAGAAGCATCGTATTTTTTTGCTGCAAAAAGTATTCTTTTCCCCATCATATCAAACAAAGCAAAAGTATCACTCTCTGTAGTATTTGATATGTTGATTTCTTTGTTAGTTACTGGATTTGGAAAAATTACCGACTCTTGCCCTCCTGGTATAACTGCACTCTTTCCTGTAAAATAAGGAACGGCAAAATTATACGCATCTACACCTACTTTTTCTCCTATAATTCTACCTAAAATATCATCTGCTGGCGGATGTATACCTCCCCATATTCTAGATAAACTTGTTTGATCGGAGGCGTCTCTATAGGTAGCCCATTGTAACAC
>CALHVB010000109.1 GCA_938039345.1 uncultured Sediminicola sp. | reverse complement strand
TTCTTCACCTTTATAGTATAAACCAAATGCCTCTGCAAAAATACCACTGCCAGGTTCATAGCCCATAAAATAAGCACGTAGGTTAGGACCTATACCAAAACTTCCGCTATAATCTTCTGCATCTCTATCAAAATAAATAGTACCACCAATACTAGTGTCTTCATTTAAAAAGTACTCATATGAAAAATCAATAGTACTTTTTGCTAAGAATAATCCAATATTAAATTTTATTTCCTGATTGTTGGTTTGTTGATATGCTTGGGCATTTGCAAAATAACTGCTGAAAAGTAAAAAAGCGAATATGATTTTCTTCATTTTAGTGTAAAATTTATACAACGTATAATAACAAAGTTAAACATCACAAATTAATTAGGAGATATTCATTTAAATCTTTTGCGCAGATATTATCGTTTAGAAACATAAAAAGGAAATTTTATAATGAAAACTTGTTTTATTTCCCCGTAAACATTTGTTATTTTTAGCGTAAAATTTTTAGAAAAATGAAAATAGCTTCCTATAATGTAAATGGTATTAGAGCTGCCTTAAAAAAAGGATTTGTAGAGTGGTTGCAATCCGCAAATCCAGATGTAATATGCCTTCAGGAAATAAAAGCTAATAAAGAGCAATTAGATTTGTCTGTTTTTGTAGAAGCAGGATATACGTATACGTATTGGTTTAGTGCGCAGAAAAAAGGATATAGTGGTGTAGCTATTTTGTCTAAAATAGAACCTGATCATGTAGAATACGGTACAGGAATAGAAACTATGGATTTTGAAGGGAGAAATATTAGAGCAGATTTTAATGGAGTTTCTGTAATGAGTTTGTATTTGCCTTCTGCATCTAATACCGACCGTTTAGATTTTAAGTTAAATTATATGGCGGAGTTTCAAGAATATATTAATGAACTTAAAAAAGAACACCCTAACTTAATAATATGTGGCGATTACAATATTTGTCATGAAGCTATAGATATTCACAATCCAAAAGGACTTAAAAACGTTTCGGGTTTTTTACCTGTAGAGCGAGAGTGGATAGGAAATTTTATAGGCAGTGGTTTTATAGATAGTTATAGGCACTTTAATGATCAGCCAGATAATTATACGTGGTGGAGTTATAGGGCTAATGCCAGAAATAATAATAAAGGATGGCGTTTAGATTACGGCATGGTAAGCAAACCTTTAGAAAGTAGATTAAAGCGTTCGGTAATTTTAGCTGATGCTAAACATAGTGATCATTGTCCCATATTATTAGAAATTGAAGATTAAAAAAAATGAAATATACCAAATTACCCAATACTAATATTGAAGTAAGTAAGATATGCTTAGGAACCATGACATGGGGTAAGCAAAATACAGAAGCTGAAGGTCATGAACAAATGGATTATGCTTTAGATAAAGGGGTTAATTTTTTTGATACAGCAGAATTATATCCAGTCCCTGCGCACCCAGACAGACAATCGCATACCGAAAAAATAATAGGTACTTGGTTAAAAAAAACAGGAAATAGAGACAAGGTAATTTTAGGAACTAAAATTGCAGGAAAAGCGCCTTTTACAGCGTTTATTAGAGAAACAGGTTTTTCTAAGGAATCTATTGTGAGTGCTGTAGAGAATAGTCTTAAAAGATTGCAAACAGATTATATAGATTTATATCAGCTGCATTGGCCAGAACGAAATACAAATTATTTTGGACAGCGTGCGTACAAGCATGATGTAAACGACCCTTGGGAATATAATTTTAGAGAGGTTTTAGAAACACTCACAGATTTGGTGCAACAAGGAAAAATTAGAAATATTGGTATTTCTAATGAAACTCCTTGGGGAACAATGCGCTTTTTAGAAGAGGTAAGGAAAGACTCTAGTTTAGCAAAACCTATAACAGTACAAAACCCATATAGCTTATTAAATAGACAATTTGAAACAGGAATGAGTGAAGTTTCTGCTCATGAAAATATAGGTTTGTTAGCCTATTCTCCTTTGGGTTTTGGAGTACTAAGTGGTAAGTATTTGGGAGGGAAGCAACCAGAAAATGCTAGAATTACGCTTTTTCCTAATTACAACAGGTATATTAAAGAGTCTGCTGTAAAAGCCACTGAAAAATATAACACATTAGCACAAGCAAACGGACTTTCATTAGCGCAAATGTCCTTAGCATATGTAAATACACGTTCTTTTTTAACTAGTAATATTATTGGAGCTACATCTATAACTCAGTTAAAAGAAAATATAGAAAGTATGAATGTGAGTTTAAGTGATGAGGTTTTACATGGAATTGAAGAAATTCATGAACAAATACCAAATCCGGCTCCTTAGCCAAACAAAGAACTAGCAACATCTTCTATTTTAGAAACTAATTCAATACTAATTTTAGTATTTTTTAGTGTTATTTTGTTGTTTTTTGATACATAAATAGCCGAGAAACCTAGTTTTTCGGCTTCTAATATGCGTTGTTCCACTCTTTGTACTGGGCGTATTTCTCCTGCAAGTCCTACCTCTGCGGCAAAGCAAATACCTTTTTCTATAGGAATATCTTCATTACTAGATAAAATAGCGGCAACAACAGCTAAATCTATTGCAGGATCATCTACAGAAATACCTCCTGTAATATTTAAAAAAACATCCTTTGCGCCCAATTTAAAACCAGCTCGTTTTTCTAGGACGGCTAATAACATATTTAATCTTTTTGCATTATACCCAGTTGTAGAACGTTGTGGTGTGCCATACACGGCAGTGCTAACCAATGCCTGTATTTCTATTAGTAGCGGACGCATTCCTTCTACAGTAGAGGCAATAGCAGTACCACTAAGTCCTTCATCAATTTTAGAAATAAGTATTTCAGAAGGGTTATTAACTTCTCTTAATCCACTTCCTTGCATTTCGTATATTCCTAGTTCTGCTGTAGAGCCAAATCTGTTTTTTAAAGAGCGTAAAATACGGTATACGTAATTACGATCACCCTCGAACTGTAATACGGTATCTACCATATGCTCCAAAATTTTAGGGCCAGCAATAGTACCATCTTTGGTAATATGACCAATTAAAATAACAGGAGTATTAGTTTCTTTTGCAAATTTTATAAGCTCTGCAGTACATTCTCGTATTTGAGAAATGCTACCCGCGGCAGATTCTATATAATCTGTATGTAGTGTTTGTATAGAGTCTATAACTACAATATCTGGTTCAGTAGTCTCTATTTGTTTAAATATATTTTGAGTTTTTGTTTCTGTTAAAATTAAGCAGGTTTCGCTATTGGAGTGTATGCGGTCTGCTCTCATTTTTATTTGCTTTTGACTCTCTTCTCCAGAAACATATAGTGTTTTAAAAGGTAGTTTTAAAGCAATTTGTAATAGTAACGTACTTTTTCCTATGCCAGGCTCTCCACCTAATAATGTTAGGGAACCGGGGACTAATCCGCCACCTAGTACCCTATTAAATTCTAAATCATAGGTATTAAGTCTAATTTCTTTTTCGGTGCTTATTTCATTTACGCGTAATGGTTTTGCAATTTTTTTTGAAGTATTAGAGGGAGTTTTCCAACTTGTTTTTTCTTCTTTTTGTACTATCTCTTCAGCAATAGTATTCCATTCTTTGCAACCAGAACATTGTCCTGCCCATTTAGCATATTGAGTACCACAATTTTGACAAAAGAATGTTGTTTTTGTTTTAGCCATTAGGTGTAATTAGGTAAAGGCTAAAGATAAAAATATTTTAATACAGAGTTTACTTTTTAATACCCAAAGTCTGCCTTTAAAGCATCCATTTTTTCTAAAGCCATTTCTTTAGTAAGAAAATCTATTTCTTCCATCCCAAAAGCTTTTTCAAAAGTTCTTAATGCTTTTTTTGGTTCTCCTATTTGCTCATAATATTCAGCTTCAAAATAAAAACCTAACATTGTTTTTGGGAATTCTTTTTTACATAAATCGGATAGTGGTTTTAAAGAGTCTGTATCTTCTTTTTTTCTACAAGCAGCATAAATTGCCATAATATCATTAAGGTCTGTCGTTTTTTTAAATCCAAAAAAATCTTCTACAGTAGCATATTTTTCTTCTAGATATTTAAAAACTGGTTCTTCAGACTTTAGTATTTTTTCTTTATACTCTTTACGGCTAATAGGCTTAAACATTCCAAAAACATCATCGAAAGCTTTCCCAATGCCATAAGTAGCAATAGAAATATGATCAGCTTCTTCATATTTATCAAAATGATAGTGTAAATATTCGCTTTCCAAAGCTTTTATGCCACTATTCATAGCTGTTATTTGTGCTGTATTTTTACTTTTTTCGCCTTCTATAATTAAATGGTAGAATATTTTTTGTTCCATAGCGCCTAATCTTGTAGGTATTCTGGTTTCCATTTCTGGGGCTAATATTGGAGAAATACTTACATAAGAATTAAATAGCGATGTTTCTTTAAATAAATAAAAGTTTCCAAAATTTGCAGTAATATCATAACCTACAAACATCTTAAATGGAGCTGTTTTATAATTGCTTTCAACAAAAGGAATAAGCTCCTGTCCTAAAAATTCAAAAAATAATTTTCCTTTTTCTGTAGGTAATCCATTAGCTTCATCAAAACTACAATCGTCATATCTTATATCATTTTCTTTTTGATGTACGCCAACAATAATACTTTCTGGCATGCCATGAAACTTACTATAGAATTTAGAGTTTGCTACGACTTGATCAAACAAATACTCTGCATCTAAAACTAAAATAAGTGGGTATTTTTTTTCTTCGGAATAATCTTCAGGAATATAATAAGATACATCTCTTTTTTCTTGCAATTTAAAAGATTCGAATATTTCTTTTTTTACTTGTGCATTAAGGGCAAAGCATGCTAAAAATAAGAAGCTAAAAAGTATACGTTTCATGGTACTAATATTGGCTTGTAGAAAATACTACTTGTTTCTGTTCCATAACGGTAATAACAGAAAAGATATTGCCCCAAAAACAACAACTATTGCAGTTTGTGCAGACCACATTATCCAACCAAAAGCATCGCCAGAGGTTTTACTTATTCCAAAAAATGCCAAAGAGGCGGTTACTACAATAGGGTAAAGTCCTAAACCTCCGTTTGTGGCAGTCATAGCAAAAGCACCTGCAACAAAAGCAACTAAGAGTTCTCCAAGGGATAGTGCTGCTACTTCTGGTACTGTAAATTTTATAACCCAGAACATTCCTATGTAACAAGCCCATATAAAAAAAGTATGAAAAATAAATGCAACCTTATTTTTCATTTTAAAAATACTAAGCACGCCATCTAATAAACCAATTGCAAAGTTTTTAATTTTAACCGCAAATTTAGAGGTAGATTTTTTAATGATACGTATTCCTATTATTAAACCTAAAACTCCTGAGCCTAATAAAACGGCAGAGCCAACTAATCCTATTCCGTTTTTTTCAAGAATGCCAATTATAATGTCGGTTTGTAGTAATAGCGCACTAAAAATAACAAGTAACAGCATTATTAAATCAATAATTCTTTCTGTTACGATGGTTCCAAATCCTTTCTCAAAAGGTACTTTTTCGTAAGTGGTTAAGGCAGTAGCTCTTAATATTTCTCCGGATCTTATAATTAAGATGTTAGAAAAGTAAGAAATAAGAATAATTAAAATGTTGTTTCTTATTTTAGGCTTGTATCCTAGAGGTTCTAATAAATAATTCCAGCGTATAGCTCTTGAAATATGACTTAAAAAACCAATAAATATAGATATTGATACCCATAGTAAATCGGCATTTTTTATAGAGTTGAGTATTTTTTCACGGTCATTAGCCGATGTAGAACTGTAAGAGTACCAAACTAAAAAAGCTCCCAAAATAATTGGGAGCGCTATTTTTAATATTTTTTTTAATTTAGAACTCAACGAGATTTAGTTCAATAAATTATTTTCTTCGTTAGGAAATACTAGTGATGGGTTAAATATTTTAGCTTCTTCAATATCCATTCTTGCGTAGGTTATTAAGATTAAAATATCGCCAACAGCAACTCTTCTAGATGCAGCACCATTTAAAGTTATTTCGCCGCTTTTTCTAGGTCCTGGTATTGCATAAGTTTCTAAACGCTCACCATTATTGTTGTTTACAATTTGTACTTTTTCGCCGCGTATAATATTTGCAGCATCCATTAAATCCTCATCAATGGTAATGCTTCCTATATAGTTAAGGTCTGCACCAGTAACTTTTACTCGGTGTATTTTAGATTTTACAACTTCTATTTGCATGGGACAAAGTTAGTTAATTCAGGGGTATATTATCTATTAGTCTTACATCATTCGCATAAACTGCGATAAAAATTCTATATTTTTTGTTTTTTTGTTTTCTTAGTACAGGTTGTAATGTTTTTGTATTAGCTATTTGCACGTATTCTAAGGTTAAATCGTTTCTGTTTTTAAATTCAGATTTTACCCATTCTATAATTTTTAATGCACTTTCTGTGCCAAACTTTTTTTTGGCAGTCATTAGTGTTTGGTATATAAAAGAAGCTTCTTTTCTAAGTGTTGCAGATAATCTTTCATTTCTAGAACTCATTGCTAGTCCATTAGCTTCTCTTACTATTGGGCATCCAATAATATTTATGGGTATATTTTGTGTTTTTATAAGGTTTTTTATAATTGCGAGTTGTTGGTAGTCTTTTTCACCAAAATAAGCATTATCTGGCATTACAAGGGTTAGTAAGGTTTCAACAATAGTGCCAACGCCATTGAAATGATTATCTCTAAAAGCGCCCTCCATAACTTTATCTAATCTTTTAAAATTATAAGTTTTAGAAATTATATTGCCATCATATATATCAGATGCAGTTGGGGAAAAGACGATAATTTTATCAGATACTTGTTTTAATAAGCTAATATCTTCTTCTAAAGTGCTTGGGTATTTTTTTAAATCTTCAGAATTATCGAACTGAGTGGGGTTTACAAAAATACTTACGACTGTGATGTTATTTTCTGAAACGCACTTTTGAACAAGAGAAATATGTCCCTTGTGTAATGCGCCCATTGTAGGAACCATGCCTACTGAGGTTTTATTGCTATTGTTCTTTAAAAGGTGGTTTTGTAAGTCAATTTTTGTTTTAAATACAAGCATAATTTTAATTTAAAGGCTAGCAAACTTATATAATTACTGCTAATCTGCATAATTTTTGTAATTTTGCAGCCACGCTTTTCGCGATAAATAAAAAATAATCCTTATGACCGGTAAAAAGATATTGTTTGTATCTTCAGAATTAGTACCCTATCTTCCAGAGAACGAAGTCTCTCTAATGTCATACGAAACTCCTAGAATGGTTAACAGTAATGGTGGCCAAATAAGGATTTTTATGCCTAGATATGGAAATATAAATGAAAGAAGACATCAATTGCATGAAGTAATTCGTTTGTCAGGGATGAACCTGGTGATTAATGATATGGATATGCCTTTAATAATAAAAGTAGCATCTATACCTAAAGAACGTATTCAGGTTTATTTTATAGATAATGAAGAGTATTTTAAAAGAAAAGCTACCTTTTCTGATCAAGAAGGGACTTTCTTTCCTGATAATGATGAGCGTGCTATATTTTTTGCAAAAGGAGTTGTAGAAACAGTAAAAAAGTTAAATTGGTCTCCAGATATTATACATGTACATGGTTGGATGGCTTCTTTGGTGCCTTTGTATTTAAGAAAATATTATGCGGATGAGCCTTTGTTTGCAGATAGTAAAATAGTTACATCTGTTTACCAAAAAGGTTTTGAAGGTGAATTAGATAATACTATTATAAGTAAAATAGCTTTTGATGAAATATCAGAAGATAGTGTAAGTGTTTTAGCTACTCCCAATTATAATAATTTGTTAAAGGTAGCAGTAGATCATTCGGATGCTGTTATTTTAGCTGCGGAAGAAATTCCAGAAGATTTAAAAGAGCATATTACCAACTTAGAGAAACCAGTGTTACCATATGTTCCAATTCAAGAGTTTGAAGAGGCATATGCTAATTTTTATAACACAGAAGTTTTAAAATAGTAAAGTTTACATGAAGTTTTTTAATAAAATTATTTTTCCTGCTATTGTGGGTGTTGTTGCGGTATTATTTTTTGTATCATGCGAAGAAGATTTAACAACTCTTGGTGGGGGTGTTCTAGGAGGAGACACTCTTGAAACAGAAAAAGTAACGTTTAGTGTACTTACTAAGAATAAAAAAATTAAAGCAATACCAACAAATAAACTCCCTATATATCAGCTTGGTAATTTTAATGATCCAATATACGGGAGAACAGAAGCTAAAATTACTTCAGAAGTACAATTGCCTACAACGTCACCAGATACTTTTGGAAAGTTTTCACAAGAAGATGAAGATGATGGATTTCAAGGAACAAGTACAACCATTACTGCTATTCAAGAAAATGAAGTGGTTACAGCTGTTTATTTAAATATACCATATTTAACAAGTAGTATAGATGCAGATGGGGATGGCTTAACAGATGCTTTAGATAGTGATAAAAATGACCCTAATAGTGATACAGACGGAGATGGTTTAACAGATAGTCAAGAAAGAGCCTTAGGGACTAATCCTCTTAATAGTGATACAGATGGTGATGGTACAAGCGATAGTCAAGATACAGAAACTACAGCAAATAGATTCCCAAGGAAATTTGATATAGATAGTATTTACGGAAGAAATGTAGGAGAGCAATTTAAATTAAAGGTAGAACGTTCTAACTTTTTTTTAAGGGATTTAGATCCAGAATCTAATTTTGAAGAAGCGCAAGAGTATTTTTCTAATCAACAATTTCCAGTAAACCCTTCTCCAGAAGTTTTATTTGAGGGAGATGTGTTAATTGCAGATGTAGAGGAGGTTATATTGGTAGAAGATGATGAGAGTACTACAGATGTTGATGAGTCTTTAGGTGAGCCTACTCGAATTGCTCCAGGAATACGAGTTAAATTAGATAATGATTTTTTTCAGAATAATTTACTAAATAAAGAGGGTTCGCCAGAATTACAAAATCAGTCAAATTTTAAAGATTTTATAAGAGGAATACAGTTATCTATAGAAGATGATGTTTTGTTACTCTTAGATTTAAGATTAGCCAATATCACAATAGAATATGAGTATGATGTAGATGGAGGTGATAAAGAAGAAGGTTCTTATCAATTAAATCTATTAACCAATTTAAATGGTGCTACTATCGGTAATGCTATAAACACTTTGGATAATGAAGATTATCCTGCTGAAATTAACGAAAGTTATAATCTTGCAGAAGCTTCTCGTATTTATTTAAAAGGAGGGTCAGGAAGTTATGCCGAAATAGAACTTTTTAATAGTCAAAATTTGGCTGAGCTAAATCTAAATAATTGGATTATTAATGAAGCAAATCTTGTTTTTTATGTAGATCAGGATAATATAGATATTTCTAGTATAGAACCATTGAGGCTTTATTTATTTAATGCAGAAACTAATGCTCCATTATATAGCCCTCAGTTTGATGTTCAGGACACGAATGTTTCGTTAAATTCTTTTTTAAACTATGGGGGTGTTCTAGAAAAAGATACTAACGGTAAGGGATTAAAGTATGTAATACGAATTACAGATTATGTTAATGACGTTATAACAGGAAGTGCCGAAAATGCAGTTTTAGGATTAACAGTTACTTCTAATATTAATTTTACATCTGTTTCAAATACAATGTTAGAGAATAATGAAGAAGTTAATTTACCATTGATGTCAAGTGTAAATCCTTTAGGAACAGTGCTTTTTGGTGGATTAGAAGCTGTAGAAGAAAATACAAGACTAAAGTTAGAAATCTCCTATACTACAGTTAATTAATATTAAATATACCACATTGTATAAATAATACGTTATATATTTAATATTTAGCTTTTATTGATGTTATAATTTACATTTTTAAAAAATTAATACAATCGTTTAACTATATATAAAATATGTGTGGAATTGTAGGGTATATTGGGCATAGAGATGCTTATCCAATTATAATTAAGGGATTACAAAGATTAGAATATAGAGGTTATGATAGTGCTGGTGTAGCTCTTTATGATGGCAAGAACATTAATCTAAGTAAAACTAAAGGGAAAGTTGAGGATTTAAAAAATAAATCTAAAGCAGAGATTTCACTAGAAGGAAAATTAGGAATTGGTCATACAAGATGGGCAACACATGGTGTGCCAAATGATGTAAATTCTCATCCACATTATTCTAATTCAGGAGATTTAGTAATTATTCACAATGGAATTATAGAAAACTATGACTCTATTAAGAAAGAATTAATTAACAGAGGATATGTTTTTTATTCAGATACAGATACTGAAGTCTTAGTAAATCTTATAGAAGAGGTAAAAAAGAAGGAAAACGTAAAGCTTGGTAAGGCTGTTCATATGGCATTAAACCAAGTTGTAGGAGCATACGCTATTGCTGTTTTTGATAAAAATAAACCAGATGAGATTGTAGTTGCAAAATTAGGTAGTCCATTAGCTATTGGAATAGGAGATGGTGAGTTTTTTATAGCTTCTGATGCTTCACCTTTTATAGAATATACGAATAACGCTTTGTATCTGGAAGATGAACAAATGGCAGTTATCCGTCTTGGAAAAGAAATTAAACTAAGAACAATTAAAGATGATTCGGTTGTTTATCCTATTATTTCTGAGCTTCAATTAAATTTAGAGGAGATAGAAAAAGGAGGGTATGATCATTTTATGCTTAAAGAGATATATGAGCAGCCTAGAGCTATTTTAGATACTTATCGCGGACGTATGCGTCCTGATCAAGGTATTATTAAAATGGCAGGAGTTGATGATCATTTAGAAAAGTTTTTAAATGCAAATAGAATTATTATTGTTGCCTGTGGTACATCATGGCATGCAGGATTAGTTGCTGAGTATATTTTTGAGGATTTAGCAAGAATTCCTGTTGAGGTAGAATATGCTTATGAATTTAGATATAGAAATCCTGTAATTACTGATAACGATGTATTAATAGCTATTTCTCAATCAGGAGAAACGGCAGATACATTAGCAGCTATAAAATTAGCAAAAGAAAAAGGAGCTTTTGTTTTTGGAGTGTGTAATGTTGTAGGGTCATCTATAGCAAGAGAAACGCATTCTGGAGCTTATACACATGCTGGCCCCGAAATTGGAGTGGCATCGACAAAAGCATTTACTACTCAAATAACAGTATTAACTTTAATTGCTTTAAAATTAGCAAAAGCAAAAGGAGAATTTTCTGAGTCTAAGTTTCATGAATATTTAACAGAATTAGAGACTATACCATCTAAGGTTGAAAAAGCATTAGAATCTAATACATTAATAGAGATAATAGCTGAAGCCTATAAAGATTCTTCTAATTGTTTGTATTTGGGCAGGGGCTGTAATTTTCCTGTTGCTTTAGAGGGAGCATTAAAATTAAAAGAAATAAGCTATATACATGCAGAAGGATATCCGGCAGCAGAGATGAAGCATGGACCTATAGCGCTAATAGATGAGCAAATGCCAGTATTTGTGATAGCTACAAATAAAGGGCATTACGAAAAAGTGGTTAGTAATATACAGGAAATTAAATCTAGAAAGGGTAAAATTATTGCTGTTGTTACAGAAGGAGATGAGACTGTAAAGGAGATTGCGGATCATGTAATAGAGGTTCCGGAAACAATAGAAAGCTTAACACCATTATTAACAACAATACCATTGCAGTTATTATCGTATCACATTGCGGTAATGAGAGGCTGTAACGTTGATCAGCCGCGTAACTTGGCAAAATCAGTTACGGTAGAGTAATTTATAAGATATATTATATTAATAAAAAGGGGTTCGATAATTTATCGAACCCCTTTTTATTGTTAAATACGTAAATTATTAGGCTTGTTTTTAACAAAAAACTATTATGCGTGCATAATTTTTTCGATTTTATTATTTTTGAAATAAAAAAATCTGTAACTTGTACATATTAACTTATTAA
>CALHVB010000108.1 GCA_938039345.1 uncultured Sediminicola sp. | reverse complement strand
TTATCTTCCTTAGGCTTTTCTTATTTAATAAAGACAGATTTTAATAAGTTAGATACTATTCCTGTTTTTGAAGTGGCTTGGAAGAAAGAAATTAAAAATAAGGATAAAGTAATAGCGAATAAAAAACTTAATGATTGGCTTAAGATACGTTTAAAAGATACAAAAATTAAGGTGAGGGAAATTGTTGAATAAGATATGTTTTGCTAAAATTATCGTATTACTAATTTCTCTCTTCGATATACATTTGACGCACTTTTTTAAATAATTCGGAGGAATAAACAAAATCTGTTACCGCAGCATTATCTGTTTTAAATATCTCTTTGTTGGTGCCTTCCCATTCTTTTAACCCGTTTTTTAGAAACAGAATTTTTTCGCCTATTTCCATTACAGAGTTCATATCATGAGTGTTAATAACGGTGGTTATATCGTATTCTTTAGTAATTTCTTGTATAAGATTATCAATTATAATAGCGGTTTTAGGGTCTAATCCAGAGTTGGGTTCATCGCAAAATAAATATTTTGGATTCATTACAATAGCTCTGGCTATAGCAACTCTTTTTTGCATACCGCCAGATATTTCTGAAGGATATTTATGGTGGGCATCAATTAAATTAACCCTTTTAAGAACAGTGTCCACTCTGTCTTGCATTTCAGATTTATTCTGTTTTGTAAACATTTCTAACGGAAACATAACATTACCAGCAACCGTCATAGAATCGAAAAGAGCGCTGCCTTGAAACACCATTCCCATTTCTTGTCTTAAATCTCTTTGTTCATCTCCAGAAAGGTTAGCATAGGTTTTTCCATCATAAGAAATACTCCCTTTTTCAGGAGAAAATAATCCTAATAAACATTTTAGAAATACTGTTTTTCCTGATCCACTTTGTCCAATTATTAAATTGGTTTTTCCTTTGTCAAAACATGTGCTAAATCCCTTTAAGATATGAGCATCACCAAAAGATTTTTCTATATTATTTACTTTTATCATTAGCCAAGTAGTAATTGTGTTAAAATATAATTAGTTATAATAATAACCACACTAGTCCATACAAAAGAAGTTGTACTTGCTTTTCCAACCTCTAAAGCACCACCTTTCATATAATAACCATGAAAAGAGGGTATTGTTGCTATAATAAATGAGAATAATAAGGTTTTTATAAAAGAATAAGTAATATGAAAAGGAATAAATTCCATTTGTAGGCCTTGTGTAAAATCAGCACTTGTGCTAAAACCTCCAAAAACTCCAGCAATCCATCCTCCTAAAATACCAACATACATGGCAATAGCTATGGCAAAAGGATACAATAATAGCGCTACTATTTTTGGAAAAACAAGATAGTTTAGAGAATTAACACCCATAACTTCTAAGGCATCAATCTGTTCCGTAACTCTCATGGTACCAATGCTCGATGTTATGTAAGACCCAACTTTTCCTGCCATTATTATAGATGTAAAGGTTGGGGCAAATTCTAATATTACAGATTGTCTGGTAGCAAAACCTATAAGTGTTCTAGGTATAATAGGATTTGTAATATTTAAGGCTGTTTGTATGGCAACTACTCCGCCTATAAAAAATGATATAAAAATAATAATACCTAAAGAACCAAATATTAACTCATCTATTTCTTTGAGTATTAATGATTTCATGATTCTCCATTTTGTTGGTTTTTTAAAAACCTCCCAAACCATTATACAATAGCTTCCAATAGCAGATAAGTAATTCATAGCATAAAGATATACTTCTTAATGTAAAAATAATAATATTAGGTTTCATTTAACCTGCATTTAATGTTTTAAAATTTTAATTCTTTAAATTTACTTTGTTAAGAAAATATGTATGAAAAAGAGAAAATTAATTTATTTGCTATTATGGTGTTCAATTGTTTGTTTACAAGGCATAAATGCTCAAAAAAAGAAAAATAATAAACAAGAAGAATCTTTAGAAATAGCAGTTTCTCCTAAGTTGGTAGTAGGTATTGTTGTGGATCAAATGCGATATGATTATTTAACAAGATTTTGGAGCCATTATGGCGAAGGAGGTTTTAAGCGTTTGATAAAGGAAGGGTTTAGTTGTAAAAACAATCATTTTAATTATGCTCCAACTTATACAGGTCCAGGGCATGCATCAATATATACAGGTACAACACCTTCTATGCATGGGATAATAGCTAATGATTGGTATGATAAGGAACAAGATAAGATGGTTTATTGTGCAGAGGACAGTAATTATAAAGCTGTAGGCACAACTAGCGAATCAGAGCAAATGTCTCCGCATAGAATGAAAGTTACTACAATAACAGATCAGTTGCGTTTACATACACAAATGAAAGGGAAAACAATAGGTATTTCTATAAAGGACAGGGGTGCTGTGCTACCTGCTGGCCATACGGCAAATGCAGCTTATTGGTTTAGAGGAAAATCTGAAGGGAATTGGGTAACAAGTTCTTTTTATATGGAAAATTTACCAAAATGGGTAAATGATTATAATGGATCAAGAAAAGTAGATCAGTATAAAAAAACATGGTCAACATTAAAGCCAATTAGTAGTTATTTGGAAAGTGGAGATGATGTAAATGAGTATGAAGGTTTGTTTAATGGAGAAAAAGTAGCGGCTTTTCCTCATGAAATACTTAATTATTGGGGTGCAAATGAGCAATATGATATTCTTAAAGCAACACCTTATGGAAATAGTTTAATAGTAGATTTTTCGCTTTTAGCTATTGATAATGAAGCTTTAGGGAAAGATGAAATTACCGATTTCTTAACAGTAAGTTTTTCTAGTACAGATTATGTTGGACATAAATATGGTGTAAACTCTAAAGAAATTCAGGATACTTACTTAAGGTTAGATAAAGATTTAGAACGTTTGTTAGTAGCTTTAGATGAAAAGGTAGGAGAGGGAGAGTATACCGTTTTTCTTACTGCTGATCACGGGGCAATAGATGTTCCTGCGTATTTAATGGATAATAAAATACCAGCTGGATATGTTTCATTTGAAGAAATGAAAAAAGAGTTGAAGGCATATGTAAAGTTTAATTTTGGAACAGAAGATATTATTAAAAATGTTTCTAATAATCAGATATTTTTAGATTATAAGTTGATGCAGAATTTAGAGTTAAACCCTAAAAATATACAAGAAACATTAGCGCAAGAACTATTAAATTTTGATGCAATTGATAAAGTGTATACTGCTTATCAAATGTGGCAAAACCAATATACACATGGTATTCCTTATATTTTGCAAAATGGGTATAATGTAAAGCGTTCAGGAGATGTTTTATTTGTGTTAAAACCTGGGTTTATAAATTACCATAAAACTGGCTCTACGCATGGGTCTCCAATGTATTACGATACGCATGTACCGTTATTATTTTTTGGTAAAGGAATTAAGAAAGGAAATACGTTAGAACGAACAGAAATTCCAGATATAGCTCCAACTATAGCTTCTTTGTTAGGGGTAGCTTTCCCAAATGGAGTTACAGGGGAGCCTATAACGGATGTATTAGAATAGTTTTTCTTTTATATTTTTCCAACGTAAATTACGTATAAAAACACCTTCTTCTTTTGTTACTAGATAAGGTGTTTTTTCTTTTTTTGCGTTGCTAAAGCCAGATAAGTTATTTGCTAATATTTTCCCTTTTTTATGTTTCCAAGCCATTTTTAGAGAAGCAATGCAGGTAATAATAAAGCCATACCTCATGGTATACATAGCTTTTCCTTGAAGTAAACGAGCTTTTTTGTTGTAGTTGTTTCCTGTAGGGCGTAAATGTTTTACTTTTAAAGTGCTATCTGTAATTATTTTAAAACCGTGATACTGTGCTAAAAGTTCGTCTATGGTATCCCAACCCATAGCAGGTTTAAGACCACCTATAGCTTTAAAACATTTTTTAGAGTAAGCTTTAAAAGCTCCACGAACATGGTCTTTGTTCATTGGATGGTTAAGTTCCCATGAGCCATCTGGTTGTTCTTCATAGGCAAAACCGCCGACAATACCTGTATTAGAATTATTTTGAAACAGGGTCACTATTTTTTCAAAGTAATGTATGGGCAAAATAATATCTGCATCTAATTTTACAATCAAATCATATTCTTTATCTAATAGATTTAGCCCTTTATTAAAAGCATTTACAACTTTACTACCAGGCATGTGTAAGTTAGAAGATGATGTGTTTAGTTTTTTAAATATTGAATTTAAAGAGATGTAACTATCTATAATAGTTTCTGTACTATCGGTAGAGTTGTCGTTAACAATAACGACTTCTTTTGGAAGTAATGTTTGGTTTAAAATCGAATCTAATGTTTTCGATATATATTGCTCTTCGTTATGTGCAGGTATTATAATATAATATCTCATTAATTTATAGTGTTTACCATGAGTTCACTAAAAATTATTTGATTTTGTAATCCATGATTAATTAAATCCAAAAATAAGACTTTATATTTTTTAATATTGTGAACTCATCATTATTTTAGACTTTATTAGATAGGCTTATAAAACAATGATGAGTTGCTAATATAGTATTTATATGCTATATAAATTATCGTTATACTCGGGAGTTATTTCTGGTGTTGTTTTTTCGGCTGCTTTTATCTTTTTATTTAACATATAAATAGTACCTAATAGTATAAGGCATAATACAGCGGCAGCACCGTTCCCAGCTTTGCTCATATAATGAGCAACTATAGCACAGATAAAATTGATAAAAAAACCTGTGTATGCCCATTCAGGGAGCCATAGCCCTTTGTTGCGAACAAGAATAAATAAGCCTAATGCTTGTCCAAATGTTAATATGGGGATAAGGTGTTCTGGATAGCCCAATGCATTAAATTCTGATACTACCGATTGGTAATCAAATATATATTTACACAATGAATACATAATAACGATTGAGAATATACTCATAAATATGATGTAAAAAATACTAAGGGTTTTTGTTGAAGTAGAATTTTTCATGAGATATAAATTAGTAGGTTAATAGTGTTTAAATTAACATTTTAACTAAGAATTTAAATCTAAAAGTAGATGAATAGTCTGTTGTGTATAGATGAAAGTATCTTTATGTGTAGACCAATGGAAACTAAAAAAGCCATCTAATTCTAGATTAGATGGCTTTTAAAAAATATTAAGTGTAATTTGCTAATTATAGTTTAGCAAACATTTTTTTCATTTTTTCTTGTTCTTCCTCGGCTAATACTGGGTCTATAAGTATTCTTCCGCTATGCTCATCTGTAATTATTTTTTTACGAGATGCAATTTCTACTTGTACTTGTGGCGGTATTGTAAAGAAAGACCCTCCAGAAGCACCTCTTTCGATAGGAACAACTGCTAAACCGTTCTTTACATTATTTCTAATGCGCTTATAAGCCTTTACTAATCTTTCTTCTATTTGATTTTCAAATTTTAAAGATTTTTCTAATAAAGCTTTTTCTTCTTTTTCTGTTTCAGCTAATATAGCATTAAGCTCTCCTTTTTTGTGCTTTAGGTGTGCATCTCTTTCGCTTAAGCGTTCTTTAGTGCTAGAGATAACTTCTTTCTTTTGTTCTATTTGAGCTTTAAATTCTTTAATGTTTTTCTCAGCTAATTGAACTTCTAATTCTTGAAACTCAACTTCTTTAGTAAGAGAGTTAAATTCTCTACTGTTTCTAACATTTTTTTGTTGCTCGGTATATTTTTTAATTAATGCTTTAGACTCATCAATTAAATTCTTTTTGCCACCAATTTCATAATTAATGGTTTCTAAATCTGTTTTTAATTTGTCTAATCTTGTTTTTAGACCAAGCACTTCATCTTCTAAGTCCTCTACTTCTAAAGGTAGTTCACCACGAACATTTCTTATTTCATCAACTCTAGAATCAATTAATTGCAAATCGTATAAAGCTCTTAATTTTTCTTCTGCTGTTGTTTCTGCTGCTTTTGTTGCCATATTTAAAAATACTTGATGGGATTTGTTTCACTCTCCGATAAACGAACTGCAAAATTAGGAATTTTTTTTGTAAGATAGTCAACTAATAAATTTTTTGTATACTGTTCGCTTTCATAATGTCCAATATCTGCAATTATTAATTTATTTTCAGCTTCGTAAAATTGATGATATTTTAAGTCTGCTGTTATAAAAACATCTGCATTTACAGACTTTGCGGCGCTAATAGCAAAAGCTCCACTACCTCCTAATACAGCTATTTTTTTTACTTCTTTTTTTAATAATTTAGAGTGTCTAATAGAAGAAATATTCATTTTTTTCTTGAGAAGATTTAAAAAATCGACTTCTTTCATAGAGTTTTTTAACATTCCTACCATTCCCATCCCAAGGTTTTGGTTTCTATTTTCTAAGGTAGATATTTCATGTGCTACTTCTTCGTAGGGGTGGTTTTTGAATAAAGCACTAAGTATTTTTTTTTCGTTAGCGGCTATGTAGGTTACATTAATTTGTGTTTCTTCTTCATAATGTAATTCTCCTTTTGTTCCTATTGTTGGGTTTGTATTATCTCCAGGAAGGTAACTACCTAATCCGTTTACAGTAAAACTGCAATTACTATAATTGCCAATATTTCCTGCGCCAGCATTAAAAAGTGCCGTTCTAAGTTTCTCGGCGCTATTTTTTGGAATATAAGTGGTTAGTTTTTTTATAGTGTTCTTCTTAGGTATTAAAATTTGAGTATTCGTTAAGCCTAAAATTTCACAAATTTTTCCGTTAACTCCATTGGGGACATTATCAAGGGCGGTATGCATACTATATATAGCAATATTATTTTTTATTGCTTTTAATACCACGCGCTCAACATAATTTTTCCCAGTTATTTTTTTTAGTCCGCTAAAAATAATAGGATGAAAACTTACAATAAGGTTGCATTTTTTAGCAATAGCCTCATCAACTACATTTTCTAATGTGTCTAATGTAACTAATATACCAGTAACTTTTGTAGTTGCATCCCCAACTAAGAGACCAACATTATCAAAATCTTCAGCATTTGCTAATGGAGCTAGTTCTTCGAGTATATTTGTAATTTCTTGTACAACCATTTTAGAATTTTATTGGTTACCAAAGATAAAATATTATATTTTCGTTCTAATGCTACTACTAAAAATAATAATTTTAAGACCAATATCATGGGTGTATGCTTGTGTTGTTTGGATTCGTAATTACTTTTATGATATAGGTTTTTTTGCAACTAAAACATTTGCAATACCAACTATATGTGTGGGTAATTTAAGTGTTGGTGGCACTGGTAAAACTCCAATGATTGAGTTGTTAATTACCTTGCTTAAGGATCAATATAAAGTAGCAGTTTTAAGTAGGGGTTATGGTAGAAAATCTAAAGGATACCTAAAGGCGTCAGCAAATAGTTCTGTTGAAGATTTGGGAGATGAACCGTTTCAGATTTATGCTAAATTTCCAAAGATTAATTTAGTGGTAGATGCAGATAGATGCAATGCTATTTCTAAAGTAGAAAAAGAGTTGGATAGTGAAATTGTTTTATTGGATGATGCTTTTCAGCATAGAAAAGTAACACCTAGTTTTTCTATTTTATTAACTGCTTATGATAAATTATACAAAGAAGATTTTTATTTGCCTTACGGAGAATTAAGAGATCATAAGAATCAGGATAAAAGGGCTTCTGTGATTGTTGTAACTAAATGTCCTAAAGATTTATCTGTAGAACAAAGAAAGCTTGTGATAGATAAATTAAACCCTAAAAAACATCAGCAAGTATTGTTTAGTTTTTTAACGTATGAAGCATCTTTAAAAGGTATGGACTCATCTATTGCTTTATCCGATTTAAAATCGAGAAAAATAACGCTAGTAACTGGTATAGCAAATCCTAAACCATTGGTTTCTTACTTAAATGAGCAGCATATTTCTTTTGAACATCTAGCCTATAGAGATCATTACTTTTTTAATGATGAACAATTAAAATTGTTTAATTCTAAAGAAATCATTTTAACAACAGAAAAGGATTTTGTTCGATTAAAAGGAGCGGTTAAAAATGTATATGCTATAGCTATAAAGCATCAGTTTTTTGATGATGGAAAAGCACTTTTAGAAAAAGAATTAAGCTTGCTTATGAAGCAGAAGAATTAATTTTAGGGCTAAAAATGTTTTCTCCTATTTTCTGATAAAATACTTCTGGTTTAAATGGTTTTGTTACTACATCATTACAGCCAGCTGCATAAAATACTTCTAAACTATCATCCAGAGAAATGGCAGTAAGTGCTATTATAGGAATTTCTTTATTAAATTTTCTAATCTCTATTGTTGCTTGGTCTCCACTAATACCTGGCATATGAATATCCATAAGAATAGCATCGTATTTATTTTCTTTTGCTAAGTCTATAGCTTCGTATCCATTGTTGGCAATGTCTGAAGTTATCTCTTTTTTGGTTAACATTTTTTTAGTGATAACCTGATTTATTTTATTGTCTTCTACAATAAGAATATGTAATCCATTAAGATTATATTCTTTGTCTCTATTAATTACTTTGCTTTCTTTTACTGTGCCTTCTTTGTATTTAAGGCTTAACTCAAAGAAAAAAGAACTGCCTTTACCTAATTCGCTTTTTACATCAATCTTGGTGTTAAATAAAGCTAGTAAGCTCTTAACAATCGTAAGCCCTAAACCAGTACCACCATATTCTCTGTTAATTTGTATAGAGCCTTGTTCAAAACTATCAAATATATTTTTTTGTTTTTCTTCTGAAATACCTATTCCGTTATCTTTTATTTCAAAATAAATGACAGCATTTTTATCTTTCTTTTCTTTTAATTTAGCTATTATAGATACTTCGCCATCTTTCGTGAATTTAATGGCATTACCTACTAAATTTATAAATATTTGAGAGAGTTTTAAAGCATCACTCATTAAGTAAGACGGTATATTTTCGTCGTAATCAATAACGAGTTTTGTATTGTTTTCTTTGGCACTTTGCGATAAAGAACTGTTAACTTCTAAGAGTGTTTTCTTTAAATTGAATTCAACATTTAGGGGTTCTAATTTTTCTGCGTCAATTTTATTAATTTGAAGAATATCATTAATAAAGTTTAGCAAATAGTCACCAGAGAATTTTAAAGCTTTTAAATGTTCTTTTTGGTTGTCGCTAGGGTTTTCTTCTAAAAGTAAATGGGTAAGACCCGTTACTGCGTATAAAGGTGTTCGTAGTTCGTGACTTACTGTAGATAAGAAATTAGTTTTTGCTTCCATGGCTTGTACTGCACCATCCCTTGCAATAGAAAGTTCTTTGTTTTTCGTTTGTAATAGATCGTTTGTTTTTAATTTTATCTGATTGTTCCTGTATAAGGATACCGCTAGTAAAGATATAATAGTTAAAAATGCAGATGTTAATATAGCAGTGATTTCAGAACGATTTGCTTCTTCGCTTAATTCTTGAACTTTTTCTTCTAAACGCTTAATTTCATCATTCTGAGAGTTAAATAGAATAGTATTTGCGTTTTTTGCTTCGTTTTTCGTTTTTTCAATTGTGAAAATAGAATCTTTAAGTTTTATAATGTTGTCACTATGTTCTAATGCTTTACCGAAAATATTAATTTTTGTATAGGTGTTTTTTAATATGTAATTAGCTTTGAGTCTTGATTTATAGAAGTTGTTTTTTTTAGCCATTTCAAGGGCACTTTCAGCATTTTTTATGCATTCTTCTAATTTATTATTAATAAAATTAAGTTCAGAAGCGCCTAAGTACGCCTGAGTTGCAATGTATTCTTTTTCAAAAATATCATTATTAACTATTAATGAATTTAGGTTTTTAGAAGCAATGTCGTATTTGCCAATCTTCATATATATGTTAGCTTCTGCTAATAAAATATGATTTAATAAATTTCTGTCATTACTTAGTTGCTTTGCTTCGCTTAATATATAAATTGCTTGAAATTTTTTTTCATTGTTAAATAAATTTAAAGCATCTATATACTTGTGAACTGCGTTGCCGTAAGGATATCTCATATCCCCTAATAATAATTCTGCTCTATCCCAATAATAGAGGGAATTCTGTTGTTTTTCAATATCTAAATAAAGTAGAGAAAATTTATGATAGCAATCTATTAAGTCTTTAATGTTTTCGTTTTTCTCAGCTAATTCAAGGGCTTTGTTTAAGGCTTCTAATGTAAGTTTAATGTTGTTCTGGTTCTTATATAACTTAGCTTCAGAGAAATAAAATTCTATGTTTTTTTCGCTATCAGAAATGTTTTCTTGTGAGTTTGTAAGCTGAAAAACAAACAAGAAAATAAAAAGTATAGTTGCTTTTATATGTATAGCTATTAATTTCAAATGTATTTTTTTGTGTTTAATAATTGAATAAGGTCTATAATTCTACTACTATATCCAGTTTCATTATCATACCATCCAATAATTTTTACCATTTTTCCGATAACAGAAGTCATCTGAGAATCAAACGTACAAGAATAACAACTATTGTTTATATCCACAGAAACTATTGGGTCATTAGTGTAAAAAAGGATGTTTTTTAATTTTTTTTCAGCAAATTTCTTAAATGTAGTGTTAATTTCCTGAATAGAGGTTTCTTTTTTTACATTAAAAGTAATATCGGTTAGTGATCCATTGGGTACGGGTACTCTAATGCCGCAACCACCAATAACACCATCTAATTCTGGAAAAATTTTTGTTATAGCTTTTGCAGCACCTGTTGTTGTTGGTACTATAGATTGTCCTGCTGCTCTGGCTCTTCTTAAATCTTTATGTGGCTGATCGTGTAAACTTTGGTCGGTTGTATAGGAATGTATTGTAGTTATATATGCTTGTTCTATACCGCATAAATCATTAATAATTTTTATCATAGGAGCGGCATTGTTAGTAGTACAAGATGCATTAGAGATAATGTTGTCTTCTTGTGATATGGTGTGTTCGTTAATACCGTATACAACCATTTTAATATCATCATTAATTGGCGGTACAGAAAGGATTACCTTTTTTGCTCCATTTTTAAGATGATGATTTAAAGCTTCTTTTGTTTTAAATTTTCCTGAAGATTCTACAACAACGTCTATATTATAAGGTTTCCAGTTTATTTTTTCTGGAGAATCGTGGTTTAGTAGCCTTACTGCTTTTTCGTTAACTATTATATGTTTGTCGTTGTGCTCAACAGTTTTGTTTAATACCCCATGTATACTATCGTATTTTAGTAAATGAGCAAGCGTTCTACTATCAGATAAATCATTGATAGCTACTACATTTATATTGGGATGGTTTTGTAATAGTCTAAATAAAGTTCTTCCTATTCTTCCAAAACCATTAATGCCAATATTAATTTGCTTCATATACAGGAGGAATCTCTAGAGTTAAAAATAGCTAAGTGCTATTATGTGTATTTAATTTATGTGCTTATGAGCTTTGTAGGAAGAACGAACCAATGCGCCACTTTCTACATGTCTGAATCCCATTTTTAAACCAATTTCTTCGTATTTTTTAAACTGCTCTGGTGTAATAAATTCTTTTACGGGCAAGTGTTTTTTAGAAGGTTGAAGGTATTGCCCTATTGTAACCACATCTACATTAGCATTTCTTAAATCTTGCATGGTTTCTATTACTTCTTCTTCTAATTCCCCCAATCCTAACATTATACCAGACTTTGTGCGTTTAGCTCCATTGGCTTTTAAGTACCTTAAAACCTCTAGGCTACGTTCGTACTTTGCTTGTATACGAACTTCTCTAGTAAGTCTTTTAACCGTTTCCATGTTATGAGATATAACTTCGGGCGCAACAGCAATAATACGATCTAAGTGTGTTTCTATACCTTGAAAATCGGGTATTAATGTTTCTAATGTTGTATTTGGGTTCATTCGCCTAATGGCTTTTACTGTTTCTGCCCAAATAATAGACCCCATATCTTTTATGTCATCTCTATCAACAGAGGTAACAACGGCATGTTTAATGCTCATTATTTTTATGGATCTAGCTACTTTTTCTGGTTCTTCCCAATCTATATCTTCTGGTCTACCAGTTTTTACGCCACAGAAACCACACGACCTTGTGCAGATATTTCCTAATATCATAAATGTAGCAGTACCTTCTCCCCAGCATTCTCCCATATTTGGACAACTACCAGATGTACATATAGTATGTAAATTGTACTTGTCTACTAAACCTCTTAATTGCGTGTATTTTTTTCCGGTAGGAAGTTTTACACGTAACCATTTTGGTTTTCCTTTAGGAGGCATAACACTAGAAGAAGTATCTGTACTCATAGAATATTTTTAGGGCAAATATACGAACTAATTTTGGGCGGATTAATTATTCTACGTGTCTAGATGCAATAATATTGAGCAATAAGTTAGGTGTAGTTGTGCTAGTTTATTTCTTATTTTTTATAACCTCGGCAAGTAGTTTTTTTGCACGTAATAATTTTACTTTTACATTATTCATAGGTTCGTTTAGTTCTTTTGCAATAGCAGTATAACTTAATTCGTTAAAATACCTTAGGTTAATTACTTCTTGGTAATGAGGTTTTAATTTTTTTATATACTGTAATAATGTAGCTAAGTTTTGTTCTGTAATTAATTGGTCTTCTGCTGTAGGAGCATCATCCAAAACTTTTTTTATAGCTTCGTTCGTGTTATTATCTGTGCTATTTAAAATATCTTTTTTCTTTTTTCTAATTAAATCTATGTGTATGTTTTTAGAAATAGTGATAAGCCACGTCTTAAATTCATATGAATCATCATAGGTGTTAATTTTATCAAAAGCTTTTGAAAATGTTTGAATGGTAATATCTTCAGCGTCATTTTCATTTTTTGTACGTATTAGTTGAAAACCGAAAACGTCATTCCAAAAATTATCTAATAAAGAGCTAAACGCGATTTGATTGCCAAGTTTGGCTTTTTCAATAATAGTATTGATATTATCTTTGGACTTGTTCAAATCAAGGACGGGGATTGAAGTAGAAAGAGAAGTGTTACTTACTTAGAATTAAGCAGTAGCTTCGTTTTTGCAGTCTTGTTCATCTGGTAGCTTTCCGCAAAATCCGCAAGCTTCACCTTCTTTGTTTAAAAAAGGATTCTGACTTGCACATGTACCTGCAAATTTACCGTCTTTTTTAGACCATATTTTTAAAGCAATACCAGCAAAAGCAAGTCCTAGAAGACCTATAGTTAATAATACTAATTTCATATTACAATTTTTAGCAAAGATAATAAATATATTGCTATGTAAATATGGTTAAAAGTAGTTGCTAATTGCTTTAATTAAGTGTAATATTTGCCACTATATTTTCTACAGAAGGAGTAATGTTTCCTCCTTTTGGCTCAATAGTAATATATCCAATAGCATCCTCAGCATATGGTAATGCAAGTAATCTGTCTTTGTCTTTTATTTCTTTAATAATACCTAAGTTTACCATTTTTCCGTTAACCTCTGCCCACATTTGCAAACATTTGTCTTCTGGTAAATTAGGTAAGTTTCTAACATTAATAAAAGATAATTTTTTTACAGGGTTAACATAAGCAATAGCTTTTAGGTCTTTTGCTTTTTTATTACCCATTACATTGTATTTTTTTGTCTTAGGATTGTTAAGTACAATAAATTGATTTCTTACATCTTCTAATTGTACTCTCATATCCTCTTCTAAATCCTTCATTTTGTTAGTAACAAAGGTGTTTTCTTCTTGTAAACTTTCTTTTTGATTCCAAAAGAAAAGTGAAGCTCCAGCAAAAAGGAATGCAATAAAACTCGCAGCAACTGCATATCTAAAGAATTTTCTTTTTAGAGATTTTTCTGTTTTTACTCCATTTAAGATACGTTCTTTTAATCCTTCAGGAGTTTTTAAAGCATGTAACTTTGCAAATATCTCTAAGTTTTCTTGTAGTTCTATGTAGGTTTTTCTAACCTCAGGATGCATAGCTATATAGCGCTCTACTTTCAGAGTTTCCTCTGTGTTTGTAGTGCCTAATAAATACTTTTCTAATAAATCAGAATCTAAAAATATTTTAATTTTATCTTTCATATCTCTAATCTGTTTTGGGGTTAGCTAAAAATACATTTTATTAAAAATAAAAGTATTGCCGATGACCCATATATTTTTTTTAATTCTCTTAAGCCTATCTTTAATCTAGATTTGATAGTTCCTAAAGGAATCTTTAATTCGTCACTGGCTTCTTGTTGAGTCATTCCTTGAAAAAATAGCGCATCCAATACAATTTGATATTTGTCTTCTATTTTTTCTAGGTTATCACGAATATCTAAAAGCTCAGGTATAATTTGATCTGTGCCTAAATTATATACGTCTGAAACATCTATTTGGATTTCTTTGTCTGTTTTGTTGCTAATGCTTCTAAGCTTGTCAATAGCTGTATTTCTGGTGATACGGAATAGCCAAGTAAATAATTTAGCTTTTGTAGAATCGTATGAGTCAGATTTTTTCCAAATTTTTATAAAACTTTCTTGGACAACATCTTCTGCTAAATCGGAATTTCTAACGACTTTAAAAGCTACACCATATAGAGTGTCTCCATAGTGTTCATACAGTAAAGAAATGGCTTTTTCATTTCTTTCTTGTAGTAATTCAACAATATGATTTTCTAAAATAGCACTCATACAAAATTATAATTATAGTGTTATGGTTTTTGTAAGACATCCAAATAAAGTATTTGAAACGTACATATTCAAACGCTAAATTATAAAATTGATTGTTATACAATCTTTTTTATTAGATGAATGTGTAGCTGGTAACTATGCATTCTGTTTTGGTTAGTTTGGTTTGGTAATAACCCCCTGTGATTTTTTCATGGGGGTTATTTTATTATATTAACTTCTGGGTTAATAGTAATGCCAAATTTATCATATACACTATGCTTAATTTTATATGCTAAATCTATAATTTCTTTTCCAGAGGCATTACCATAATTTACCAATACTAATGCTTGGTTATTGTGTACACCTGCATCTCCATATCTTTTTCCTTTATATCCGCATTGTTCTATTAACCAACCCGCAGGTATTTTATATTCGTTTTCAGATATTTTATAAAATGGAGCGTTTAAGTTTTTTTTAATGAATGAGTTATATAGTTCTTTGTTAATTATTGGGTTTTTAAAAAAGCTTCCACTATTCCCTAATTCTTTAGGATTAGGTAATTTACGATTTCGTATGGCAATTACGGCATTAGAAACGTCTTTAATTGTTGGTTTCTCTATATTATTCTTATGTAATTCTTCTTCTATATCTCCATAAGAAGTATTTAGTACATGGTTTTCCTTTGTAAGTTTAAAGGTTACAGATGTTATAACATATTTTCCTTTTCCTTTGTTTTTAAAAAAAGAATCTCGGTATCCAAAGCTGCAATCTTCCTTTGTGAATTCCTTTATTTCTTGCGATGCTATTTCCATTGCCTCGCAACTTTCAAAACAATCTTTTAATTCTACACCATAAGCGCCAATGTTTTGTATGGGGGCCGTTCCTGTATTGCCAGGTATTAAAGACATGTTTTCTAAACCTCCATAATTTTGTTCTAGCGCCCACAAAATCATACTATGCCAGTTTTCACCAGCCATTACTTTTAATGTAACAGAATTTTTGTCTTCTTTAACAATAGAGATTCCTTTTATGTTAATATAAAGTATTAAATCTTCAATATCTTTGGTAATGAGCATATTGCTGCCACCGCCAAGGATAAACTTATTTGAATACTCTTTTAGTTGTAATGCCTGTTTTAAATCAGAAACAGTTTTTATTTCACAAAAAAACTTTGCTTTAGCATTAATACCAAAAGTGTTGTATTCTTTTAAGGAGATATTTTGTTGAATATTCACTAGTTTTTATAAACTTTTAAAGCTTCTTTTATAATAGTAACGGCTTTTTTTAGGCTCTCTTTATCTAATACGTATGCAATACGTATTTGGTTTTTCCCTATATCTTTAGTTACATAAAACCCTTGTGCAGGAGCAACCATTACTGTTTCTCCGTTTATATTAAAATCTTCTAATAACCATTGTGCAAAATGATCAGAATCTTTTACAGGTAATTGGGCAATACAATAAAAAGCACCTTTAGGGCTAAAAACAGTTACGTCTTTAATTTTTTGCAATTCATTTATAAGAATATCTCGTCTTTCTGTATATTCTTTTACGGCATCATCAAAGTAATTTTGTGGCGTGTCTAAAGCAGCTTCACATGCAATTTGTGCATATGCAGGAGGGCATAAACGCGCCTGAGAAAGTTTTAATACTGTTTTTATAAGTTCTTTGTTTTTAGTAACAATACAGCCAATACGAGCACCACACATACTATATCTTTTAGATACGGAATCTATCATTATTGCGTGTTGACTTATTCCGGTTTCTTGTAAAACAGAATAGTGTTCCTCATTATCATCATAGACAAATTCTCGGTACACCTCATCTACCAAGAAAAACAAATCGTGTTTTAGAACTAATTTTGATAAACTTTTAATTTCTTCTTTGCTATACAAATACCCAGTAGGATTATTTGGATTGCAAATAAGAATTGCTTTAGTTTTTGGTGTAATTACTTTTTCAAACTCTTCAAGAGAAGGTAATTCAAAGTTAGTTTCTATACTAGAAGTTATAGGAACAACTTTTACGCCAAATGCAGCTGCAAAACTGTTGTAGTTGGCATAAAAAGGTTCTGGAACAATAATTTCATCATCTATATCTGCAATACTAGCAACAACAAACGATAAACCTTCAGAAGCTCCAGTAGTAACAATAATATCCTCAGTAGAAACTGTTAATTTATGCTTAGAGTAATACTGAGCTAATTTTTCTCTATAACTATATGTACCTTCGGTTTTGCCATAGGCAAGAATTTCTAAAGTGTTGTTTTTTACCGCATCTAAAGCTATTTGCGGAGTTTTAATATCTGGCTGCCCTATGTTTAAGTGTATTACTCTAGTGCCATTTTGTTTTGCTTTGTCTGCAAAGGGGACCAATTTTCTAATAGGAGATTCTGGCATTAATTTGCCTTTCCTTGATATTGTTGGCATGAAGTTAAATTTTTCGCAAAAATGATGATTCAAATTGTAGAAAACAATATTATCTACCTTTAATTTATCGCGCAAAATTATGTTAATCTATATAAAATCAAAAAAAATAATGCGTATTTTTAAAGGACTAATGTTTTAAGAACATGTGTTTTGTATAAAAAAATAAACTTTTTAATTGTGTTTTTAATGTGTTTGCCTGGTATTGGTATAGCACAGTTTTTTCAGTTGCCAGAAGGACATAAAGTTGAAAAAATAAACTTTAAATTAGTAAACAATCTTATTGTTTTTCCTGTTGAAGTTAATGGCTCTAAGCTTTCATTTATATTAGATTCGGGGGCAAGTAAAACTATTTTGTTTAATATATCGGATCAAGATTCTATTCAAATTAAAAATGCAAAACAAGTTATTAGAGGTTGGGGAGAAGGCGAAACAGTTAAAGTAATAACATCTACCAATAATCATTTTAAAATAGGAGATGTACATAATAAAAATGAGTCATTTTATATGATTTTAGATAAATCATTAGATTTTTCTGCCAATTTAGGGGTTCCAATACATGGGATTATAGGATATAATCTTTTTAGAGATTTTGCTGTAGAAATTGATTATGTAAATGAAGTAATTAAATTCCATAACCCTAAATATTTTAATTATAAGATAAGTAGAAAAAGCAAAATACTGCGGCTATCATCAAAAAATAAAAAAGTATACATAACAGCAAATGCCTTTATAGAAAAAGAGAAAGATATTCCTGTAAAATTATTAGTAGATACAGGAAGTAGCGATGCCGTATGGTTGTTTAAAGATGATATTGGAGAAATTAATGTGCCCGATAAACATTATGAAGATTTTTTAGGGCATGGTTTGGCAGGTAAGATATTTGGGAAGCGAACAAAGATTAGTAAAATTAATATTGGGGATTTTTCTTTTAATGATGCCAAAGTGTCTTTTCCTGATATTACATCATTTTCGACTAGAAAAATTTTAAAAGATAGAAATGGTAGTGTGGGAGGAGAAATATTAAAAAGGTTTAATGTTATTTTTGATTATTCCAGAGATATTTTAGTACTTAAAAAGAATAAAAATTACAATCTACCATTTGATTATAATATGAGTGGTATAAATTTACAGCATCAAGGAGTAAGGTATATTACAGAGAATATTGTAAAAAATAAGTTTGTAAAAGAAGGAGAGGAAAAATCTTTTGGAGATGTGTTTGTACTCCGTGAGAATGCAACAAGATTAAGTGTTGTACCAGAAATAGTTGTTTCTGCAATTAGATCAGGTAGCCCTTCGGATAAGGCGGGGTTAAAAGAAGGAGATATTATCTTATCTGTAAATGGGAAACAAGTACATAGTTATAAGTTACAAGAAGTGCTAAGGTTTTTAAATGAAAAAGAAGGTAAGAATATACGTGTACTTATAGAACGTTACAATAAAAAATTAGAGTTCAATTTTGTTTTAAAAGATGTTTTTAAATGAAAAAAAAGTCATCCTAATATATTTAGAATGACTTTTGATATAAATTAAATTTTTGTTTTTATTGTGCGTTAGGGTCTTTTATTGTCCCTTTTATTTTTAAAACTTTAGTTGGTGTATCAGCATTAGATGTTACTGTAATAGCTTTTCTAATAGGACCAACTCTGTTAGTGTCATATTTAACTTCTATAGTTCCTGTTTTTCCCGGTAAAATAGGGTCTTTTGGTTTTTTAGGGATGGTACATCCACAAGAACTTTTAACATTAGAAACTATTAATGGTGCATTTCCTGTATTTGTAAACTCAAACACACGAACACCATCACTACCTTTATTAATTTCACCGTAGTCTACAGTCTCTGTTTTAAATTCAATTTTTGCAGCTTTATCTTGTGCAGTTAGTGTAAAACCTAACATTCCAATAAATAATACAAGTACAATTTTTTTCATCATTTTTAGTTTTGGGTGAGCTTCAAATGTAAATCTTTTCACATGAACCTCAAAATTCTTTTGTTATCAGATAACGTTACTTATTTTTGTTTCGTATTTGTAAAGGCTAAAAATCCTTTAAGATTACTATAATTTAACATTTGCATACAGCAATCAATTATTAATACTCGGTTAGAGTAAAAACAAAAACTGTTCCAAAAATGGAGATTCCATCAAAATATGAACCCCAGAAGGTAGAAAATCAATGGTATAATTACTGGATGCAGCATAATTATTTTCATTCAGAACCAGATGAAAGAGAGCCCTATACAATTGTAATTCCGCCACCGAATGTTACAGGAGTGTTACATATGGGACACATGCTTAATAATACCATACAAGATGTACTTATACGTAGAGCTCGTCTTATGGGTAAAAATGCTTGTTGGGTACCAGGAACCGACCATGCCTCTATTGCAACAGAAGCAAAAGTAGTTGCTAAACTAAAAGAGCAAGGAATAAATAAAGCAGATTTAACAAGAGAAGAGTTTTTAAAACATGCTTGGGATTGGACAGATGAATACGGAGGAGTTATTCTAGAACAGTTAAAAAAGCTAGGGTGCTCTTGTGATTGGGATAGAACTAAGTTTACCTTAGATGATAATATGTCTGAATCTGTAATTAAGGTTTTTGTAGATTTATTTAACAAAGGCTTAATTTATAGAGGATACAGAATGGTAAACTGGGATCCTGAGGCAAAAACAACCTTATCTGATGAAGAAGTAGTATATGAAGAAAAGCAAGGCTTACTGTATTATTTAGAATACCAGATAGAAGGTTCTGATGAAAAAGTTACCATAGCTACTACAAGACCAGAAACTATTTTAGGAGATACTGCTATTTGTATAAATCCTACAGATGAACGTTATACACATTTAATAGGTAAAAAGGTAATAGTACCAATATGTAATAGGGTAATTCCGATAATTACAGATGAATATGTAGATGTAGAATTTGGTACAGGTTGTTTAAAAGTAACACCAGCACATGATATTAATGATAAAGCTTTAGGAGAGAAACACGGCTTAGAAACGATTGATATATTTAATGAAGACGCTACTTTAAATAGTTTTGGACTGCATTATAAAGGTAAAGACCGTTTTGTTGTACGTAAAGAAATTTCTAAGGAATTAGAAACATTAGGAGTTTTAATAAAAACAGAGAACCATATAAATAAAGTAGGAACTTCTGAAAGAACCAAGGCAGTAATAGAGCCAAGGTTATCTGATCAGTGGTTTTTAAAAATGGAAGATTTAGCTAAACCAGCTATAAAGGCTGTATTAGAAGATGAAGATGTAAAGCTTTTTCCTAAAAAGTTTGAAAATACATATCGTCATTGGATGGAGAATATTCGAGATTGGAATATTTCTCGTCAATTATGGTGGGGGCAACAAATACCTGCTTATTATTATGGTGATGGAGAAAATGACTTTGTAGTAGCAGAAACAAAAGAAGAAGCGTTAAAATTAGCACAAGAAAAAACAGGTAATGCCGCATTGCAAGCATCAGATTTAAAACAAGATGAAGATGCGTTAGATACATGGTTTTCTTCTTGGTTATGGCCTATTAGTGTGTTTAACGGAATATTAGAGCCAGATAATAAAGAGATAGAATATTATTATCCTACTAATGATTTGGTAACCGGACCTGATATTTTATTCTTTTGGGTAGCTAGAATGATTGTTTCTGGATATGAATTTAGAGATAAAAAACCATTTGATAATGTATACTTAACAGGCTTGGTACGCGATAAGCAGCGTAGAAAAATGTCTAAGTCTTTAGGGAATTCTCCAGATGCGTTAAAGTTGATAGAAGAATTTGGAGCAGATGGCGTACGTGTAGGGCTTTTATTAAGTTCTGCTGCTGGGAACGATTTAATGTTCGATGAAGCATTGTGCCAGCAAGGAAAAAACTTTGCCAATAAAATATGGAATGGTTTCCGTTTATTAAAAGGTTGGGAAGTTGCAGATTTGCCACAGCCCGAAGCATCTAAATTAGGTTTAGCTTGGTATAAAGCAAAGTTTAATGAAACTTTAGTAGAGATAGAAGACCACTTTAGTAAGTATCGTATTTCAGATGCCTTAATGGCAATTTATAAATTAGTTTGGGACGATTATAGTTCTTGGCTATTAGAAATTATAAAGCCAGCATACCAACAGCCTATAGATAAAACTACTTTTGATGCTGTTATTAGCATATTTGAAGATAATTTAAAATTATTACATCCATTTATGCCCTTCTTAACAGAAGAAGTTTGGCAGCACATAGCTACAAGAACTCCAGAAGAAGCATTAGTAGTTGCAAAGTGGCCTACAATACAAAAGGTAGAAACGTCTTTAATTAAAGATTTTAATTTTGCTGCTGAGGTTATTTCGGGTATTAGAACTATACGTAAACAAAAAAATATTCCAATGAAGGAAGCTTTGGAATTATCTCTTTTAAACGGGGAGCAAGTTACTAAAGATTGGGATGTAATTATACAGAAATTAACTAACGTATCTGAAATTACTTATGTTTCTGAAGCTGTAGAAGGAGCGCTTTCTTTTAGAGTAAAATCTAATGAGTATTTTATTCCAATGAGCGGAGCAATAGATGTAGAAGCAGAAGTTAAAAAATTGCAAGAAGAATTAAAATATACAAAAGGATTTTTAATGTCTGTACAAAAGAAACTTTCTAATGAGCGTTTTGTTAGTAATGCACCAGA
>CALHVB010000107.1 GCA_938039345.1 uncultured Sediminicola sp. | reverse complement strand
ATTGCCTTACCAGATTTAGTAGATTATGTCGTTAGAATACCACCTGGGAGTCATTCTGATGCACTTTGTGAAACATTTATAACATGGAATAATAAGGAAAAGGATTTTACCACTAGAGGCTTAGATTCTGATCAAACCGTTGCTGCGATAAAAGCAACAGAGAAAATGCTTAACATCATATAATGTTTAGATGAATAATTTAAATTTATAGGATCTTAAAAACAAATATATTTTTAGAAAAAATTAAAGAAGAAAATCCTTTTTTGGGTATTAAAAAAAGAAGTCAGAATTAAAACTTAATACTCATTACTAAATAATAGAAATACTAATAGCGTACAGCGCAAAGTAAAAACAAATGAAATTAAATATTGCCCTTTTAGCCGGAGATGGTATTGGACCAGAAGTAATAGATCAAGCCGTAAAAGTATCTAACGCCATTGCAGAAAAATTTAATCATGAAATTAACTGGACACCAGCTTTAACTGGTGCCGCAGCTATTGATGCAGTAGGAGAGCCATATCCAGATGATACACATGATATTTGTGTAGCTGCTGATGCTGTATTATTTGGAGCTATTGGTCACCCAAGATTTGATAATGACCCATCTGCAAAAGTAAGACCAGAACAAGGTTTACTTAAAATGCGTCAGAAATTAGGATTATTTGCTAATGTTAGACCTACATTTACATTTCCTTCTTTAATAGATAAATCTCCATTAAAAAGAGAGCGTATAGAAGGTACAAACTTAGTTTTCTTAAGAGAACTTACTAGTGGTGTATACTTTGGAGAAAGAGGTAGAAAAGATGGTGGAAACACTGCTTTTGATACTATGACCTATACACGCGAAGAAATTCAAAGACTTGCTAAAAAAGGATTTGAATTAGCTATGACACGTTCAAAAAGATTATGCTGTGTAGATAAAGCAAACGTATTAGAATCTTCTAGATTATGGAGAGAAACAGTACAAGCAATGGAAAAAGATTATCCAGAAGTTAAAGTTTCTTACGAATTTGTAGATGCTGTTGCTATGCGTTTAGTACAATGGCCTAGTGATTATGATGTTTTAATTACAGAAAACCTTTTTGGAGATATTTTAACAGATGAAGCTTCTGTTATCTCTGGATCAATGGGACTTATGCCATCTGCATCTGTAGGAACAGATAATAAATTATACGAACCAATTCATGGTTCTTACCCACAAGCTGCTGGTAAAGATATTGCTAACCCATTAGCTACGGTTTTATCTGCTGCTATGTTATTCGAAGATTTTGGTTTAACAGCAGAAGCAGAAGCTATTAGAGAGGTTGTAAACAACTCTTTAGCAGAAGGTGTTGTTACGGAAGATTTAGCAGATGGAGCTAAAGCTTATAAAACTAGTGAAGTTGGAGATTGGTTAGCAAAAAACATCTAATTTTTCACCCCTAATGATATATAAAAGACGACTTAAATAAGTCGTCTTTTTTGTTTTTATAATTAACTATATAAATTAAGCCAATACTTCTTTTATAATGGATACCATTTTATCTGCTCGTAATTTCATTTCTTCTTCGGTCCAACCAAGTTTTATAAGGCAAGAAATGTTTCTAGACACATAAGTATCAGACAAAGAGAAATCTGAGAAAGAATACGTTGGTATATCTCCCGATTCTTGCAACGCTTTTAAATGGTTCCATTTTCTGTAATAATGCCAATTATTATCAAACCAATAAAAACAAACATCTATACCTTCATTTTTTAAAGCCTTATTTACCTTTTTTGCTAATTCCTCAGAAGACAAATAAAAACTTAAAAACGAATAGTTCTCCACGCCAGTATCAGGAACTCTTCTAAAAGTAATTTCGGGAATGGTGGCTAAAGCGTTTCGTAAAATAGTATATCGTTTTTGCTGTATTGCTATAAAATCATCTAACTTACGTAATTGAGCTATACCAACTGCTGCGTGCAATTCTGATATTCTAAAATTATACCCTAATAAGGTATGTTGTTCTGCTCCCCTATCCTTTCCAATATGATCGTGTCCATGATCAGAATAGTTATCTGCATTTATAGCGTAATTTTCATTATTAGTAATTACTGCACCACCCTCTCCGCTTGTAATTGTTTTTACAAAATCAAAAGAAAAGCAACCTAAATCGCCATAGCTACCTAAAGGTTTACCCTCGTAAGTACCTCCTATGGCTTGGCAAGCATCTTCTAACAATAGTAACTTATGAGTATCACAAATTGCTTTTAAACTTTTTAAATCTGCCATAGAACCGCACATATGTACAGGCATTACTGCTTTTGTTTTATTTGTGATTGCTTTTTCTACTGCTGCTGGCGATAATGTTAATGTATCATCTACATCTACTAAAACAGGAATAGCTCCTAATGCTAAAATAGCTTCAAAACTAGCTACAAAAGTAAACGTAGGCATAATAACTTCATCTCCCTTTCCTATTCTGGCACTTGCCAATGCAACCGTTAATGCTGCAGTACCACTACTCACTAATTGTGCATGTTTAACATTCATGCGTTTTACAAGTGCGGTTTCTAATTCTTTTGCTTTCCACTGGTTATTGCGCATACCATCAAAACCATAACGCATTAAAACACCTGTATCTAAAACTTCTAAAACTTCTTTCTTTTCTTGTTCTCCAAACAACTCAAATCCTGGCATAAATTGTATTTATTTTATCTCTATAATACTATCAGAGAAATCTTTTCTAACTTTTTTTAAGGACGAAAACATATCATCTTCTGCCCTATACCCTACTGGCAATACTAAAACTGAAGAAATTTTGTGATCTTCTAAGCCTAAAACTTCATCATATTTTTCTGGAATAAAACCTTCCATAGGACATGCATCTATTTTTTCTATAGCACAAACCGTTAATAAATTCCCTAGAGCTAAATAGGCTTGTTTAGTTGCCCAATTCTTTATATCCTCTATAGTTTTAGTTCTAAATGTTTTTAATAACCCATCTTTAAAAGGAGTTAAAATAGCATCACTAGTGTCTCTAATTTTTTTTACTTGATTAAAGTAATTTATAATGTAAGCATCATCTATTATATTTTCTACACACAAAACTAAAACATGTGAAGCTTGTGCCACCTGTTCTTGTCCGTAAGAATAATGTACTAGTTTTTCTTGTAGTGCTTTATTCTCTACTACTACCATTCTTATAGGCTGTAAACCATAAGAGGTTGCTGTAAGGTTAAAAGCTTCTTTTAAATCTTCAATCTTTTTATCCGAGAGTTTCTTTTCAGAATCGAACTTTTTTACGGCATAACGCCATTTTAAATCCTCAATACTATTTGTCATTCTATCACTAGTTAAAAAACCACAATTTAATAGCCATTGCAGTTACCATAATAATTAAAAATATTTTTACAAAGCCATCTCCTTTTGTTGCTGCTATTCTACTAGAAAACCAAGCTCCAGAACCATTGCCTATAGCTAAAATAAGCCCTGTTTTCCAATTTACTTTATCATTAAAGGCAAAAACAGCCAAAGCAGATAACATATAAAAAAATACAACAGCTACTTTTGTTGCATTTGCTCTTACCAAAGTCATATGGTTTACATAATGCAAAAACAATATCATTATAAAGCCAAGACCTGCATTAATAAAACCTCCATAAATACCAAAAAGAAAAAAAGCTATAAGTCCTATCCATAAGTATTTACCCGTTAACCTTTCTGTTACATTTTCTAAATTTATCTTAGGTCTAAATAAAATAATTAGTACTACTGCAAACATTATTATAGATAATATTCTATTAAATGTTTCTCCTTTTATATCAACAGCAATATAAGCCCCTATTATAGCTCCTAACAATGCAGCTATACCTAAATAAGTGTTAAAAGGAAATGTAGAAACTCCTTTACTTTTAAAACCTCTAGTAGCAATAGCTGTTTGTATAACAATGGCTACCCTATTGGTTCCGTTAGCAACATTTGGTGGTAATCCTAAAAAAATTAAAATTGGTAATGATAATAACGACCCGCCACCGGCAACAGTATTAATAAAACCTACAGCAAAACCTACAGCTATAAGTAAAATATAATGATACCATTGTTCCATTAAACAAAAGTAACTGTAATGCATGAACAATTGTAAAAATATTTTTAAAATAAAAAATGCAAAAAGATTTTTAGAATAAAAAAAGGTTACTATATTTGCACCCGCATTCAGGGAATAC
>CALHVB010000106.1 GCA_938039345.1 uncultured Sediminicola sp. | reverse complement strand
GATTTGATTTTATTTTAGATCAAGATAATGTCTTAGCAATTACTGCTGAGTTTGATAAATTATTGGTGCCTACGCCACGTGATTTTAATGGAGATGGAGAATTAGATAATCTTGATGCAGATGAATATAATAATATAGGTTTTTTAAGCGGAGTTTTTGAGTCTTTTGGTGATGCTCCTGATGGTTTTAGTGAGGAATTAAAGGAATTTACATGGGCTTTAGGTGCGGAATATACATATCAAGATGCATTTATGCTAAGGACAGGTTATTTTAATGAAAGTGAAGAAAAGGGGTCTAGAAAATTCTTTTCTTTAGGAGCAGGTTTTAAATTTAAAGCAGCACAGGTAGATTTATCTTATTTGTTTTCGAGTTCAAAAATAAGTAACCCATTAGAAAATACATTGCGTTTTTCACTTACTTTTGGTTTAGGTGAAGAGTATTATGAAGATTAATAAAAAAATATTTAATAGTAAACAAAACCTGCTCTAGAGCAGGTTTTGTTTATTTTGGTTGATTGTAAAATGAAGATTGTGGAAAAACAAAAAATTAGTTTTGAATTAACAGTATATGACAACCGAAAAGAGCTATCGGTTGATGAAGAAAACCTTATAAATTATGCTGTTAAAGCCAGAGAAGATGCCTATGCTCCTTATTCTAATTTTAATGTAGGTGCAGCAATTTTATTAGAAAATGGAGAGGTGGTTATAGGGAGTAATCAAGAAAATGCAGCGTATCCGTCTGGTTTATGTGCAGAAAGAGTAGCTGTTTTTTATGCTGGAGCTAAATATCCGGGTGTTACTATTAAGAAAATTGCAGTAACTGCGTCTTCTAAAAAGTATAAGGTAGAAACACCGGTTCCTCCATGTGGTAGTTGTAGACAATCTTTATTGGAGTATGAAAACCAACAAAAAGAACCTATAGTGTTAATTTTAATGGGTGAAAATGGTAAAGTAATGAAGTGTACATCTGTTTCTGATATATTGCCATTAGCATTTAATAAATCATTTTTAGGTTAAATGCAGGAATATCGTAAAATAAATCATAAATTTTTTAAGTTTTATTATTTTTTCTTCCTATTTGTGAAATGTGTTAAAAGCTTTTACATTAATTTTTTCCCCTGTTAATTTATATGTGTATTTTTGTTCCCCGTTATATATAAGTTCTACCAAAAAAAGTAATTAATGAAAGAAATTACCAAAGAAGTCTACCTAAAGTGGTATGAAGATATGTTGTTCTGGAGAAAATTCGAGGACAAACTAGCAGCAGTTTATATTCAACAAAAAGTTAGAGGTTTTTTACATCTCTATAATGGTCAGGAAGCTGTATTGGCTGGGTCATTACATGCTATGGATTTATCTAAAGATAAAATGATTACTGCATATCGTAACCATGTACAACCAATAGGTATGGGTGAAGACCCAAAAAGGGTGATGGCGGAATTGTATGGTAAAGTTACGGGTACTTCTAAAGGAATGGGAGGTTCTATGCACATATTTTCTCCAGATAAGGGTTTTTATGGAGGACATGGAATTGTAGGCGGACAAATACCTTTGGGAGCAGGCTTAGCTTTTGCAGATAAATACAAAAAAAATAATGCAGTAACGTTGTGTTACATGGGAGACGGTGCGGTAAGACAAGGTTCTTTGCATGAAACGTTTAACTTAGCAATGCTATGGCAGTTACCTGTTGTGTTTATATGTGAGAATAATGGTTATGCAATGGGTACATCTGTTGCTAGAACATCATATTCTACAGATATCTGGAAGTTAGGTTTAGGGTATGAAATGCCTTGCGGACCAGTAGATGGTATGGATCCTGTAACGGTTGCTAAAGAAGTAAGTAAAGCTGTAGAAAGAGCAAGAAGTGGTGGTGGACCAACTTTTTTAGAAATGAAAACATATAGATATAGAGGTCATTCTATGTCAGATGCACAACACTATAGAACTAAAGCAGAAGTAGAGGAGTACAAAAAAATTGACCCAATTACTCAGGTTTTAGATATTATTAAGGAGAATAAGTACGCATCAGAAGGTGAAATAAAGGAGATGGAAGCTAATGTTAAGAAAAAAGTTCTTGAATGCGAGAAATTCGCAGAAGAATCTAGTTATCCTCCAGTAAACCAATTATATGATATGGTTTATGAACAAGAAGATTATCCATTTATACAACATAAATCATAGTTAGATGGCGCAAATAGTAAATATGCCAAGACTTAGCGATACCATGGAAGAAGGTACAGTTGCTAAGTGGTTAAAAAAAGTAGGTGATAAAGTAGAAGAAGGTGATATTTTAGCAGAAATAGAAACCGACAAAGCTACAATGGAATTTGAGTCTTTTAATGAAGGGACTTTGTTACATATTGGTATTGCAGAAGGAGAAGTAGCCCCGGTAGATTCATTATTGGCAATACTTGGAGAAGAAGGAGAAGACATTTCTGCTTTGTTAAATGGAGGTGGAGCACCAGTTGTTGAAGAAAAAACAGAAGAAACACCAAAGGAAGAAGTTGAGGTAGCTTCTAATGAAGCTAGTGTGGAAATTCCTGAAGGAGTAACAATAGTAAATATGCCTCGCCTTAGTGATACTATGGAAGAAGGTACAGTAGCTTCCTGGTTAAAAAAAGTTGGTGATACTGTTGAGGAGGGAGATATTCTTGCTGAGATAGAAACTGATAAGGCAACCATGGAGTTTGAGTCTTTTCAGTCAGGGACATTGTTATACATAGGAACGCAAGAAGGAGAAACTTCTCCTGTAGATGTTATTTTAGCAGTTATAGGACCTGCTGGTACAGATGTTGATGCAATTATAAATGCAAAACCATCTGCTCCAAAAGCTGAGGTTGCTGCTCCGAAAGAAGAAAAGAAAGTAGCAGCTGTTGCTGAATCTAAACCAGTTGCAGTAGCAGATAATGTAGCTAGTTCTAGTAATGGAAAGCGTATTTTTGTTTCCCCGTTAGCAAAGAAAATAGCGGCTGATAAAGGAATAAATTTATTTCAAGTTAAAGGAACTGGAGAAAACGGAAGAATTATAAAGAAGGATGTTGAAAATTATCAACCATCTCAAAGTGCTGCGCCAGCAGTATCTTCAGATTCATCTGTTAATAATTCAATAGCATCTGTAGGAGTAGAAGGAACAGAAGAAGTTAAAAATTCTTCTATGCGTAAAGTTATTGCTAAAGTATTAGGGCAATCTAAGTTTACAGCACCGCATTTTTACCTTACTATAGAGGTAGATATGGATAATGCTAAAGCTTCTAGAGTACAAATAAATAGCTTGCCAGATACTAAAGTATCATTTAATGATATGGTGATGAAAGCTTGTGCAATGGCACTTGTTAAACATCCTCAGGTAAATACATCATGGAATGGAGATACTACTCGTTACAATAAGCATATTCATTTAGGTGTAGCTGTAGCTGTGCCAGATGGTTTAGTAGTGCCAGTAGTAAAATTTGCAGACCAATTAGGGTTAACACAAATAGGAGCTGCGGTTAAAGATTTAGCAGGTAAAGCAAGAAACAAAAAAATTGCACCAGCTGAAATGGAGGGTAGTACATTTACCGTATCTAACTTAGGTATGTTTGGTATTCAAGAATTTACTTCGATTATAAATCAGCCAAATTCAGCAATATTATCAGTGGGAGCTATTGTAGAAAAGCCAGTAGTGAAAAATGGTGAGATAGTAGTTGGTAATACTATGAAACTTACATTAGCTTGCGATCATAGAACTGTTGATGGAGCGGTAGGAGCTCAATTTTTACAGACATTAAGGTCGTTTATAGAAAACCCGGTGACAATGTTAGCATAGTCTTAAATGGGTTTTAAATTATATTAAAAAGCATCCGTCTTAGACGGATGCTTTTTTTTATCTTTAAATTTTAAATCTAAATTATATGAATAAATCCTATTTATTTATTTTGTTGTTAGTTTTTAGTTGTGGAAGTTCAAAGTTAATTGTTACAGATCCAGCTAATGTTCCTCCAAGAGAATCGGAGGTATTAAAGAAGGATGAGCAAATAGCAGAAGAGCTTCATGCTAATGAAAATAAAAATTCAGAAGTATCTTTTTCAAGTACTAAAAGTGTTTCTGAGATGATGTCTTTTTTAGCTTCAGATGCTTTAAAAGGGAGAGATACAGGTAGTAAGGGTATCGAGAAAGCGGCGAACTTTATAGAGGAAGTCTTTCAAGAAAATAATATTTTAAGCTATTTTAAGAGTTATAAAGATACCTTATCAAACTATAATAAACCGGCTTTTAATGTAGTAGGCTATTTAGAAGGGAACGATGCAGTTTTAAAAAAAGAATTCATAGTTATAGGAGCGCATTACGATCATTTAGGAATGATAAGTCCTGTAAATGGTGATGCAATTGCAAACGGAGCAAATGATAATGCATCTGGAACCACAATAGTATTAGAGTTGGCAAGATATTTTGGGAGTAAAAAAAATAATAAGCGAAGTATTATTTTTGCTTTGTTTAGTGCAGAAGAAAAAGGGTTGTTAGGGTCTAAACATTTAGCAAAAAAATTAAAAGACGAAGGATTAGATTTGTATACAATGCTTAATTTTGAAATGGTTGGAGTTCCATTAGTAGATAAAGACTACGCTATGTATGTAACAGGTTATGAGAATTCTAATTTGGCAGAAATATGTAATAAATATGCACAAGAAAAGTTTATAGGTTTTTTGCCAGCTGCTAAAGGCTATAATTTATTTAAAAGATCAGATAATTACCCTTTTCATGAAGAGTTTAATGTGCCTTCACAAACTTTTTGTACGTTTGATTTTACTAATTTTGACCATTATCATGGCGTAGATGATGAAGTAGGTATTATGGATTATAATCACATGGTAAGTATAGTAAATAAAACAATTCCTGTTTTAGAAAATATAGTAAATGCACCAATTAAAGAGATTACATATTAATGGCTAATATTATAATTACAGGTTCTAGTAGAGGTATAGGTTTTGAAATGGCAAAACTTTTTGCAGATGAAGGGCATCAGGTATTAGCACTTTCTAGAAATGAAAAGCCAATAACAGCTTTAAATCATAAAAATATAGCATGTTTTCCTTTTGATATTTCTAATAAGTCTGATTTAGAAAAGTTAGAGGAGTTTTTAAACGATTCATGGAAAACAGTGGATGTGCTTATTAATAATGCAGGGAAATTACTAAACAAACCTTTTTTGGAAACAAGTTCGGAGGAGTTTGAAGCTGTTTATAAAGTAAATGTATTTGGTGTAGCCGCTATGACAAGATTAGTACTTCCGAAAATGAATAATGAAGCTCATGTAGTTACTATTAGCTCTATGGGGGGTGTACAAGGAAGTATGAAATTCCCTGGCTTATCTGCTTACAGTTCTAGTAAAGGAGCTGTAATAACCATGACAGAACTATGGGCAGAAGAATTTAAAGAAACAGGGCCATCCTTTAATGTATTAGCATTAGGAGCTGTGCAAACAGAAATGTTAGAAGAAGCATTTCCAGGTTATATAGCACCAACAACTGCATTAGAAATGGCAGAATATATAAAAGGTTTTGCCTTAACAGGACATAAAATATATAATGGTAAACTTTTACAAGTGTCTAGTAGTACACCCTAAATGAATGATGTTTTAAGAAAATATTTGCCAGAAAGAGCCGTTATCCCTTGTGTGGATTTGATAAAAGAAAATGGTGTGCATCTTAAAATAGTAAATGAGAGAGTTACTAGGCATGGCGATTATAGGAGATTGTCTAATGGTATGCATCAGATTACGGTAAATTCCACGTTAAATAAATATCGTTTTTTAATTACACTTATTCATGAAATAGCACATTTGGTTGCTTTTGAAAAATATGGTAGGTTAATATTACCACATGGCGTAGAATGGAAGCGAACATTTCAGCATTTAATGTTACCATTTATTAGACCAGAAATATTTCCTTCTAAATTATTACCCCTTTTAGCGCGACATTTTCAAAATCCTAGGGCTAGTAGTGATACAGACGCAAATTTATCAATAGCTTTAAAGCAATTTGACATACAATTAAAAGAAAATACGTATGTTTATCAGCTCGCATTAGGTAGTGTTTTTAGAATATATAATGGTAAGCTTTTTAAGAAAGGAAATAAAAGGCGAAAAAGATACGAGTGTATAGAAATAGCAACAGGAAAAATGTATTTGTTTCAACCTAATGCAGAAGTAGAATTAATAAAAGATTAATTAAAAAATACAAGAAACCAACCACCACACAAATAAAAATAATAAAAGATTAAAATTTTAAAAAAATGCAAAACAAGAATTACTATGCAGTTTTAATGGCAGGAGGTGTTGGTTCACGCTTTTGGCCAATTAGCACATCAGAAAACCCAAAACAATTTCATGATATGTTAGGAGCGGGGAGTACGCTTATTCAAAAAACATTTCAACGATTAAATAAGTTTGTGCCTACAGAGAATATATTGATTCTTACTAATGAAAGGTATAATGATTTGGTGTTAGAACAATTACCGATGGTAAAACAAAATCAGGTAGTTTTAGAGCCTGCAATGCGTAATACTGCTCCTTGTATATTGTATGCATCTTTAAAGATTCAGAAAATGAATCCAAATGCGGTAATGATAGTTGCTCCTAGTGATCATTGGATAGAAGATGAAGAGGCATTTGCAACCAATGTAAAAGCTTGTTTTGATAAGTGTGAAAAAGAAGAAGTTTTGTGTACTTTAGGAATAAAGCCAACTTTTCCTAACACAGGTTTTGGTTATATAGAATATGAAAAAGGGGATACAGAACAGGTAAAAAAAGTAAGCCAGTTTAGAGAAAAGCCAGATTACGAGACAGCAAAAGACTTCTTGGAGCAAGGAAATTTCTTATGGAATGGAGGGATTTTTATGTGGAGTGCAAATACAATTGTAAACGCATTTAAAAAATACCAGCCAGCGCAATACGAATTGTTTGAAGCTGGAATGTCTGCTTATAATACTGATAATGAGAAGGTTTTTATTAAAGAAAATTATCCTAAAGCAGAAAATATCTCAATAGATTATGCTATATTAGAAAACTCAAAGGCAATTTTTGTTATGCCAGCAACTTTTGATTGGAATGATTTAGGTACTTGGGGTTCTTTGTATGATAAATTAGATAAAGATGAAAATAACAATGCTGTAGTAAATAGTAATGTATTGTGTGAAGATGCGCAAGGAAATATGATCAGATCTGCAAAAGACAAAGTAGTTGTGGTAGATGGGTTAAATGATTATATTATTGTAGATAAAGAAGAGGTATTACTAATATATCCAAAAACAAAAGAACAAGATATTAAAAAAGTATTAAGTAAAGTAAAAGATAAATTTGGAGATCATTACGCATAAATTATGAGTGAAAATTTAAGCCAAAACCAGAAAACCTCCCCCGAAAATAATGAAGGTAGTGGTGAAGATGTAAAAAAAGATTTTAAAGGATTATTAGGAAGCACAAAGATGTTTCTTTCTGATTTATTAGATATTCGTAGTAATACGGATCAGGATGCTACAAGAGAATCTATAATAGCTGATATTCCTTTTAAGGGGCATACAACATGGATTCTGATTTGTTCTATTTTTATAGCATCTATAGGTTTGGCAGTAAACTCAAACCCAGTAGTTGTTGGAGCCATGTTAATCTCTCCTTTAATGGGGCCCATTTTAGGTATTGGCATGTCATTGGCAATCAATGATATTGATACGCTTAGGCGTTCATTAAAGAATTTTGCCGTAATGGTGGTTCTTAGTGTGCTTACGGCATATCTCTTTTTTTTAATACCCTTTATCCATGAGACTACTTCTGAGCTTGAGTCACGTACTGCACCAACAATCTTAGATGTTCTTGTTGCTTTTTTTGGAGGTTTAGCATTGGTAATTGCTAGGGCTAAAAAAGGAACAATAGCCAGTGTTATTTTTGGTGTTGCTATAGCAACTGCTTTGATGCCACCATTGTGTACGGTAGGCTATGGATTGGCAATTGGAAATTTAAAATTTGCAGGAGGAGCATCATTACTTTTTGGTATAAATACTATTTTTATTGCGTTAGCAACTTTCTTGGTAATTAAGTTTTTGCGTTTTCCTATGGTGCGCTATGCAAATTCTCAACGTAGGAGATTAATTGCTCGTGTAGCTTCGTTAATAGCGGTTATAGTAATGATACCTGCAGGAATTACATTTTTTAAGCTTTATCAGAAGTCGCTTTTCACAAGTCAAGGAAAGGATTTTATTGATGAAAATATTGTTGCATATGAATTTTCAAAAGGTGGACGTTTTTTAGAGGATTTAACTGATTTTGAATATAACGATGGAGAAAATTCATCTATTGAACTTGTGTTTATGGGTAATGAGCCAGTTCCTGATAATATTATTTCAATGTGGAATACTAAGAAAAATGAATTTTCTAAGCTAAAAGATTGTAAGTTATTGGTTATTCAAGGGTCAAAAAATGATGAGTTAAATCAAATGAAATATATTAATGAGCTTTATGAGTCCAAAAAGGCTGAGTTGTTAAATAAAGATGAGCGTATTCAATTTTTAGAATCAGAATTAGCAGGTTTAAGTAAAAGAGCTTCTAAGCAAATTCCTTTTAAAGCCATTTCTGATGAAGCTAAAGTAAATTACGAAAACTTATCTTCCTTAGGCTTTTCTTATTTAATAAAGACAGATTTTAATAAGTTAGATACTATTCCTGTTTTTGAAGTGGCTTGGAAGAAAGAAATTAAAAATAAGGATAAAGTAATAGCGAATAAAAAACTTAATGATTGGCTT
>CALHVB010000105.1 GCA_938039345.1 uncultured Sediminicola sp. | reverse complement strand
AATAGGTAAATTATGAATTAAAATAGTATATACTTTAGAATGATTTATGAGCTGTAAAAAAAGATATTCTATTTGATGTCCAAGTCTAATATTATTAGGAATAGGAGTAGGGCTAAGTGATTTTATGTCAATAGCCGGAATTATAAATTGTGCTATTTTAAATGTATTTTCTTCCCATAAATATGGAGTATTTAAAAAGGCTTTTAAATTTGCAATCAAATTATTATTCATAGCCTACTAATTTAGGATAAACCGTTAAGTTTTCATTAAAACAGAGCAAAGAACAATAGTAAAATCGTTATTTTTATAGTATGACTATGAATAAAAGAAAAGGATTTCGTTTTTCAACTTACGAAGCTCCACAACAAACACCCTTTGAAAAACTTTTTGAGATTTTCAAAGAATTAATAACGCATACTTCTGGAGATGTAGATGAAGCATTGGATTGGCTTCGCGAATTAGATGCAGAATATGGTCTTACCGATAGTAATTATACTATGGAAGATTTTATAGAAGATTTAAAAACCAAAGGATATTTACAAGAAGAATTAAATACAAATTCGGGCGATGGAAATGGAGAAGGGGGAGATTTAAGTATTACAGCAAAAATGGAGCGTGCTATACGCCAAAAAGCATTAGACCAAATTTTTGGAAAATTAAAACGAAGCGGCTCAGGAAATCATAAAACAGGAAAATCTGGACCGGGAGATGAATACACAGGAGAGTTTAGGGCATACAAATATGGAGACGGCTTAGAACATATCTCTATGACCGAGAGCTTAAAAAACGCTCAGATAAATCATGGTTTAGATAGTTTTTCTTTAAGTGAAGAAGATTTAGTAGTAGAAGACACCCAATATAAAGCACAAATGAGTACTGTACTCATGATAGATATTAGCCATAGTATGATATTGTATGGAGAAGACCGTATTACACCTGCAAAAAAAGTAGCTATGGCATTAGCAGAACTTATAACCACGCGTTACCCAAAAGATAGTTTAGAAATATTAGTTTTTGGTAACGATGCTTGGCCTATTCCTATAAAAGATTTACCATATTTAAAGGTAGGTCCTTACCACACCAATACAGTAGCAGGTTTACAGTTAGCTATGGATATGTTGCGTAGAAAAAGAAATACCAATAAACAGATTTTTATGATTACAGATGGTAAACCTAGTTGTTTACGAATGCCAGATGGTACTTATTATAAAAACAGTGTTGGTTTAGACGATTATATAGTAGAGAAATGTTATGCTATGGCATCACAAGCACGTAAGTTACACATACCCATTACTACATTTATGATTGCCAGAGATGCTTATTTAATGCAATTTATTGAAAAGTTTACCCAAGCAAATAAAGGAAAAGCATTCTATACCGGTTTAAAAGGTTTAGGTGAAATGATTTTTGAAGACTATGAATCTAATAGAAGAAAAAGAATAAAATAAACTTTGTAGTTATAACTTAATTACGAACACTAAAAAAAAGAAAATTGAATAGAAAAGAAAGTACAACTCTTGGAGCCTTAAAACAATCGGGCTACCAAACTAAGAGTATAAAAAATGAGTTAAGGGACAACCTTCGTGAGAACATAAAAAATGGGATTAATAATTTTGAAGGAGTTTGGGGTTACGAAGATTCTGTAATACCAGAATTAGAAAGAGCCATACTTTCTCGTCATAATATTAACTTATTAGGACTTAGAGGACAAGCAAAAACAAGATTAGCAAGGTTAATGATTAATTTATTAGATGAATGGATACCTGTAGTAGAAGGTTCAGAAATTAATGATGACCCTTTACAACCAATGTCTAGATACGCTATAGAATTAATAAAAGAGAAAGGAGATGATACTCCTATTTCTTGGTTGCATAGAAATGACCGTTTCTATGAAAAATTAGCCACTCCAGATGTAACAGTAGCAGATTTAATAGGAGATGTAGACCCTATAAAAGCTGCAAATTTAAAGCTATCTTATGCAGATGATAGAGTACTACATTTTGGAATGATTCCCAGAGCAAACCGTTGTATATTTGTGATTAATGAGTTGCCAGATTTACAAGCAAGAATACAAGTATCTTTATTTAATATTTTACAAGAAGGAGATATACAAATTAGAGGGTTTAAATTACGTTTGCCATTAGATTTACAATTTATTTTTACGGCAAATCCAGAAGATTATACTAATAGAGGGAGTATTGTAACTCCTTTAAAAGACAGAATTGGTTCTCAGATTTTAACACATTACCCAGAGGATATTGCCACTGCAAGAAAAATAACAGAGCAAGAATCCAAATTAGACCAAAGACAATCTAGTATTGTTTCTGTTCCCAATATAGCAAAGGATTTATTAGAGCAGATTAGTTTTGAAGCAAGAAAAAGTGAATATGTAGATGCTAAAAGTGGCGTAAGTGCCAGAATGAGTATTACTGCTTTTGAAAATTTATTAAGCGCAGCCGAACGTAGAGCATTAGTAAATAAAGAAGATGCTACTACCATTCGTTTAACAGATTTTATGGGAGTAATACCAGCTATTACAGGAAAAATAGAATTAGTATATGAAGGAGAGCAAGAAGGAGCGGGAAGTGTAGCCGAAATTTTAATAGAAGAATCGGTAAAAACATTATTTGAAAGTTACTTTCCTAAAATAGAAAAATTAGAACGCAAAGACGCAGAAAGCCCTTATGATGATTTAATAAGTTGGTTTTTTAACGGTGAAGGTTTTGAACTTTTAGACGATTATACCAATCTTGAATACCAAAACGAATTAGATAAAATAACACCATTAAATGATTTAATTTTAAAATATCAACCTAACACAGAAAAAGGAGAAACTTATTTTCTAAAAGAATTACTGTTATGGGGCTTGGTAGCCTATAAAAAATTAAATAAAAATAGATTTACAAAAGGATATCAGTTTAAAGATATCTACGGTAGTTATATAAACGGATTGTAAGAAATTATAGTCTTAATAAAGGCTCTTATATAATATTTATAATGTTTTTAGATATTCTATAAGAGCTTTTCTTTCTTCATTAGATAAATTATCTCCAAAGGTATGCCCTTGATTACTATATCCTTTTATGGTAGTATCATACGTTTTTGTATTAGATTGGGTAGTTTCAACAGTATAATTCCACCCCAATTTATTTTTATTATAATCAGAATCATCAAAAGTTCTACTCCAAAGAGTAGGTCTTTCGGTACTGTTTAAAACATCTTCAACAGTTGGTACAGAAGCATTATGAAAATATGGTGCAGAAGCCCATATACCATCTAAAGGAGGTGCAATATAACCACCTTGAGGAACCAATTCTAGAGGGTTTTCACTAGAACCAAACCAACCAGTATTAAACCAATCTAAAAAATAATCGTTATTGACAGAATTAGCAGTAGAACGGTTCGATAATTCTGGATCTGTATTTACAGTTTCTAAGGAAACTAATAAATTAGGATAGGAAGAATTATCACCATAAGTACCATGGCAAGTAGTACAGTTATTGTTAAATATAATTTTACCTTCACTAGCCAAATCACTATTTATTTCAAATGGATATTTGGGAGCTTCTAAACTATTAATATAAGTAAGAACATCTACCATATTTTTATCTACCTCAATTGCTTTATTTAGATCTGCTAATGTTAGTAAACTAGCTCCTATGAATGATTTGCAAAAATCTTTTCTACCCATGGCATTATAAAACATGGCGTTTTTCTTTTTTAATAACCACCAAGCAGGAACATCTGTAGGTATTACTTCATCAGATATTTTTATATTAGGCTCGTCTAACCATTCTAATGTGTTTTTATCCCTATGAGAAACAAGTACTTCAGCTATTTTGTCTGCAACATTAACACCTTTACTATTTGTAATAATTTTAGGGCCTAATGCAGTAATACTTTTTTTAAATAATTCTGCTGCTGCTGCTTCCTTACTATTAGGGCCATAAAGCTGATTTATGGCTAAGTCTAGTAATGGCATTGCTTCTGCTCTGTTACTAGTAAAATCAGAACTATGATTTCCTAAGCCAATTACAAGTTCATCATTGATTTTAGAGGCATGGCAGCTTAAACAATTTGGAGCAACAACTCGCACACCATTTGGTGCTGTAACAGCTGTATAATCATATATAATTACAGCATTATCTCCTACTCTGTTTAATAGATTAGCATCATCTTCTCCATTGGCTAAAATATAAGCATCGTAAGGAATTCCTGAACTCATAAAATTACCAGAAAATAAATATTCTTTTCCTTTTTCTATCTCTCCTTGTCTTTGGCTAGTGCTAGGAATTCGAGAAGTATTATAAGTTATTGGTTCTGGTTCATTAACAATGTCTATACTTTCTATAGAACCATTACTAGAACAAGATACAAATACAGAAAGTGGGATATAAATTCCTAATAAATAAAAATTACTCAAAAATTTAGAAGAATAAATCATTTTTAGTGTAAAGATTATTTTGCTAAGCTACATATATATTTAATTATTTATAAATAATTAAGTAAAATAAGTGTTTTTTACCCATTAGATGTAATTTGTAATTAGAGGAAAGCCTTTCTATACAAAGAAAGGCTTGTAATAGTGTATATCAAGTTAGTTTATACTTGTGCTTGATACGTAGGTAGGTTAAAAATAAAGGAACTACCTTTTTTGGGTGTGCTTAGTACAGTTATAGTTGTATCGTGTAAATCCATAATTTTTTTAACAATAGCAAGTCCAAGACCATATCCTTGTTTTTTTGTACTCTTGTTCACTTGCTTATAACGGTCAAAAATATATGGTTGTTCTATTTTAGGAATACCAACTCCGGTATCCGTAATATTAATTTCAATATTTTTTGTTTTGCGCTGTAATTGTAGTGTTATTACTCCTTTTGGTTCTGTATATTTAATAGCATTTTCTATTAAGTTTTGCAGTGCCCTTTCTACTAAGCTAACATCTGCAAAAACAACACTATTTTCTTCAGGTTTTTCTAATTTTAATGTAATATCTTTTTTTGCTGCAATTAATTCAAACTTCGCAATTAAATCATGAGATAATTCAGTAATAGAAAAAGGCTCTTTTATGGGAACTACTTGTTCTGCTTCTAATTTAGAATATTCGAATAATTGGTTAATTAGTTTTGAAAGTTTATCTATATTATTATGAGTTATTTGTAAATACTCTTCCTTTTCCTTTTCAGATAGGGTATCTTTTTTTATTTGCAATGTTTCTACATATCCTTTTAAGATGGCTAATGGAGTACGCAAATCATGAGATACATTAGCAATAAGTTCTCTTCTTAATAAATCTACAGATTGCATTTTCTCCATATTATCAACAATAGTATCTGCCATTTCATTAAAAGAATGAGCAAAAACTTCAATATCAGAATTTTCAGGGTTTTCAATTCTTGCTGTCATATCTCCTTCTTGAAATTTACGAACGGTACGCGTCATTAAACGTAAATTTTTAGTAAGAAACCAAATACTTGCTAATCCAATTAATGCGGCAAAAAGCATCGTTAATAATATGGCTCCAACACCTAATTTAACAAAATACTGTGCTAGTAAATTTTTACTGATATATTGAAATTCTTGACCTGCAAGAATAATATATATATAACCACTTCTTCCATTGGCTTCGTATGGTGCAGCAGAAAATATTTTTTGAGTCCCTGGGTTTTTGGGGTCATCACCTAAAATATATTTCTGCCCATCATTTGCTATAAAAGACTGTATGGGTTCTAAAGAAACTTTTTTAGCAGGAGTATTATCATTGTGATCTAATACCACAGAATAGAGAATCTCTCCTGTATTTTCTAATAAATAAACTTCAATACTTCTATTTACAGCCATCATATCGTGCATAATGTCTCCAAACAAAGGTTTGTTTACACTACCATCCTCTAAAAAAGGAGAAGAGTTTTGAAATTTTTCTTCTATTAAATAATTAGCAACATTTGCGTTTACTCGTTGTGCCGTTGCTTCGTTATGTTTGTTTGCAAAATATCCTGTTATAAGAATATAAGATGATCCCATTAAAAGTATAATAAGAATAAAGACAAACAATAATCTTTTTATAAGTCTTGGAGTTAATGTTTTTTCAGTATTCATTACGCAATATCTTCATTAAATTTATAGCCAACACCCCAAGAAGTTAAAATATAATTAGGAGCGGTCATATCTTTTTCAATTTTTGCCCTTAAACGGTTTATATGAGAGTTTACAGTATGTTCATATCCTTCAAAATTATAGCCCCATATGATATTTAGTAATTCTGTTCTAGAATAATTTCTTCCTGGATTTGAAGCCATTAAAACTAAAAGCTCAAATTCTTTTGGAGATAATTCTATCTTCTCATTATTTAACACCACTTTTCTCTTATCTACATTTATAGACAAACCTTCGAAAGATAAGGATGTACTATTCTTTTCAACTAAGCTTTTAGAATTTGTTCTTCTTAATACAGCTTTTATTCTAGCTAATAATTCACGAATGCTAAAAGGTTTTGTAATGTAATCGTCAGCTCCAATTTCTAATCCAAGAACGCGATCTATTTCTTCAGATTTTGCAGTTAACATAATAACAGGAGTATTCTTTTTTGCTCTAAGTTGTTTACAAACTTCAATACCATCCATATTTGGTAATGTTAAATCTAGTAAAATAAGGTCGTAATCTTCTTTTAATGCTTTTTCTAAACCTATTTCTCCATCTGTAGCAATAGATATGTTGTATATAAAATCGGTAAGATGAATTTCTAAGAGTTTAATAATCTCTAAATCATCTTCTATAATAAGGATTCGTTTCATAATCATCGGTTTAGCTAATAAATAAAAAAAGTATCACAGAGATATCACAATAGTTTTTAATTAGAAAAATCTACTAAAAACCCTCTGTTTGTTATAGTTTTTATAATAATTCACCAGATTATAGCCGAAAAATTCACAAAAAACTTACAAAAGATATAAAAAGTTTATGCTTTTGTGACATTTCTGTTACACTATATGGCTTAGTTTGTTACAAATTATAAAACAAAATAAAATTATGAAGAAGTTATTTTTATTATCAAGTCTTACATTATTATTTTTTAGTTGTAGTGATGACAATGATGATAACGCACCCACAACATCTAATTTAGAAATAAATATTGATGGTTTAGAAGATTTAGGTGCAGATTATGTTTACGAAGGTTGGATTATTGTTGATGGAGCACCAGTCTCTACAGGTACTTTTACTGTAGATGAGAACAAAACATTGTCTAAATCTAGTTTTGCCATAGACAAAGATATGTTAGAAAGTGCAACAAAATTTGTTTTGTCTATTGAGCCAAACCCAGACCCATCACCAATGCCAGCGGATACAAAACTATTTGTTGGTGATTTTAATGGAAATACTGCTAGTTTAACAACAGGAACTGTAGCTTCATCTTTTGATGCAATCTCTGGAGAGTATATTATTGCAGCGCCAACAGGAACAGGTGATCCTGAAGAAAAATATAGTGGTGTTTGGTTTTTAAACAATAGTGGTGCGTCTCCTGTTGCTGGTTTAAACCTTCCTACATTAGAAGCTGGATGGAAATATGAAGGATGGGTTGTTGTAAACGGTGTTCCTCTTAGTACAGGTACATTTACATCTGTTACTGGTAACGATGAAGGTAGTCCTTTTAGTGGTGCTAATCCTGGCCCTCCATTTCCAGGTGAAGATTTTTTAGAAAATGCTCCTAGTGGAGTAGACTTTCCAATAGATGTTAGAGGAAAAACAACAGTTATAAGTATAGAGCCTTATCCAGATAATAATGCAAAACCATTTGTATTAAAACCATTGGCTAGTATGGTAGCAGAAGATGCTATGGGAGTACAAACAATAGGTTCTAATGTTTCTGCAAGTTTCCCTAAAGGTTCAGTTTCTAGATAAGACTATCTAAAAAGTAGATTTACCTACTTAATAATGATATAAAGTCTTATCAATTTAATTTGATAAGACTTTATTTTTTCTTCCCCCATATAGAGAATAGTATAGTACGCATGCATAAATATTTTTTAATTAACTTAAAACCTATATGAAATGAAAACAAAATTACTATTGTTTAAAAATGTAAATCATGTACCCATTTTAATAAAATGGCACATGATTTTTTCTGTTCTAATGGTATTACTAGTAGTACCTAACTTATTTGCTTTTCAACAAGCGGATGAAGATATTATAATAGATGGAGGTGTAGTTAGCACTACAGATGAAACAGATATTTGTATTACAGATAAAGGTAAACTTCTTAAGTTTGAGGTAAGCGAAGCCCAAGGAGAGTATAAAAAATGGATTTTAGCAGATAGAGGTAAGATAATTTATGTAAAAGATGAAGGCTCATTTTATTTTAGTAATCAAGGCGTGTGTGATATATATCATATTTCATATTCATCAGTAAATGGTTTGGAAAGAGGAAAATATTTAGAAAACCTTACAGGAGAGTTCGATTTGTCTAACGTGGTTACTATTAATAGAACCGAATCTAAAGGAGGTACTTTAACAGGTGGGCCTTTTGAATTTACTGTAGGTGATGGAAAAAAAGACAATGTATGGATTGGTATATCTGGTAACAAAGGCGCTAACTCAGGCTGGATAGTAACAGATGAAGAAGGTACTATTTTAGGTTTGCCTAGCGATATTGAAGGCGTTGATTTTGATGGTGCAGGCGCAGGAACATGTCTTATCTGGCATATTAGTTATGCAGACGGATTAGAAGGATTGGCTAAAGATAACAATGCTTTAACAGATTTAGCAGGATGTTACGATATCTCTAACTATGTAAAAGTAGTACGTACACCAGTAGCCATAGCAGGCGGAGAATTATCAGGCGGACCCTATACTTTCTGTGTAGGTGATGGCGAAGAAGATAACGTAAAGAATGTAGTAGTAAGTGGTAACTCTGGACCAAACTCAGGATGGATAGTAACTGATGAAGAAGGTAAGATTTTAGGATTACCA
>CALHVB010000104.1 GCA_938039345.1 uncultured Sediminicola sp. | reverse complement strand
CAATTTAAAAAACACAATTAAACCTTTTCATATTTCTAAAGTCTTATCTTTAAATTAAATAGTATAACATTTGCTTAACGAAGACATTTTAGTACAGCAATTAAAAAAAAAAGAAACTCAGACTAAGGCTTTTGAAGTGCTTATAAACACTTATAAAGAACGCCTATATTGGCATGTGCGTAGAATTGTACTAAATCATAGCGATGCAGACGATGTATTACAAAACACGTTTATTAAAATATTTAGAAATATAGATAAATTTAAAGGTGACAGTAAGTTATATTCTTGGATGTATCGTATTGCTACTAATGAATCCCTAACTTTTTTAAAAGTAAAATCTAAAAAACTAGGTATAAACAGTGAGGAATTACAAATTAAAATAGCTCATAATTTACAAGCAGATATCTATTTTGAGGGAGATGAGATTCAGTTAAAATTACAAAAAGCGATTGCTACATTGCCCGAAAAACAAAAACTAGTGTTTAACATGAAATATTTTGATGAAATGAAGTATGAGGAAATATCAGAAGTGTTAGAGACAAGTGTAGGCGCCCTAAAAGCATCCTATCATATAGCAACTAAAAAGATAGAAGCATATTTAAAAACAAATTAAACCTTTTAAAGTACTGATAGTCAAACTATAGTAATGAAAAAGACAAACAAACATAAAGATTTTAAGATACCTGAAGAATACTTTGATAGTTTTACTTCTAAGCTATTAAATAAAATAACTGAGGAAGAAACTATTAACATACCTAAGGATAATGGTTTTAAAACTCCTGTGGATTACTTTACAAAAGTAGATAGCTCTATTTTAAAAAAGATAGCTGATGCTGAAAAAACTAAAGTAATTACCTTAAAGCCACACAAAAAATATTATTATGCTGCTATTGGCATTGCTGCTTGTGTATTAATCTTAATTAATTTACAATTAAATAAAACCACAGATATTACTTTTGATGTTGTTACCAATTCTGAAATAGAAACCTATTTTGATATTAATGATGTTGGTTTAACCTCATACGAAATAGCAGAAGTTTTACCTGTACATGAATTAGATATGAATGATATTTTATCAAAAGATTTAAAAGAAGAAAACATCCTAGATTATTTAGATAATAATATGGAAGATTATGAAGAATTAAACTTACAATACAATGAATATTAAAAATATACTCACCATTACAATATTGGTATTATGTAGCATGCCTATAATTGCACAACATAAACCTAATAGAGAAAAAATAAAAGCACTTAAAACAGCTTTTATAACAGAACGTGTAAACTTATCTAATAAAGAAGCCCAAGCCTTTTGGCCTGTTTACAATGCATATGAAGATAAAAGAGATGCTTTACACAAAAAAGAACGTAAAAATATTCACAGTAAACTAAAAGATATTGCTATAATTTCTGAAGAAGAAGCCAGTGGTTTACTTCTGAAGCATACTAACTTACAAGAAGAGAAACATAAATTAAGTAGCCTGTTTATTAAAGAAATAAGCACCGTAATTTCTGCAAAAAAAACAATACAATTATTAAAAGCAGAAAAAGATTTTAGAAGAGAATTAATTAAAATTCATCGAGAAAGAATAATGGGAGAAAGAAAGTAATTATAGTAATTCATTAACAGTAAAACACCTTTCATAAGGTTATTCATTGTAATAAAAAAAATTTATTCTAATTGATTATTTTCTTTTAAAAATTTAAAGATTTTTTTATCTACTTCAGATATTATATCTAAATCTTTATAATTTAACCACCTAATTTCTTCAATCTCATTTTTAGGTATCATTTTTCCATTACTTTCAGCTTTATAACAAGTCATTTTTACAATTACTCCGTCTATCGCTCCATCAGATTGTGCCTTAAAAGTTCCAACATACTCAAGCGTATTACTTTTAATCCGCAGATTTAATTCTTCCCCAATTTCCCTTATTAGAGTTTGCTCATCCGTTTCTCCAACCTCTCTTTTACCTCCAGGTATATAGTATTTAGTTTTCCCTTTTGATTTAGTACTTAAAATCTGCCCCTTACTAATTCTTATAAATGCGATTTTATCAATCTCTTTCATTTCTAATCTATTTTCAAACAAAAGCCTTTTTAATTATTAATACCCTAATGCTTTTAGTATTGCATTCACTATTATAGCCTGCCCTTTTTTATTAGGATGTATAGGGTCTTTATCGTAAGCTACACTTCTATTATTAGATAATGGCGTGTATATATCTATTATTTTACCAACACTAGAATGCGTTGTCTGTTCTATTATTGTTTTAAACTTAGTAATTACTTCTTTATCATAATTAGGATAAGGTTCTTGCCATGTGTATGGTAAACTCTTATCTCTTTCCGTTGGGTTATATGATATAAATGCTAAAGGCGGTGGCGTTAATAATATTGCTTTTGCTTTATATTTAGTTACTGCATCTAAAAAACGAATAATTCCTTTCTTATACAAAGAATCTTTCTCAGGATTAGGGGCTTGGTAAATTCCACAATTTATACCGTATGAAAAAAAGTATATATCTGCTCTTGTTTTTTGTAAAACAGCATCTAACCTAGAGAAAAGAAAAGGCCTTAGCCCTGGATGTGTTGCTTCTGTTAAACCAGTAATAGTTTCTCCGCTTAATCCAAGATTTACAAATTTAAGAGACAAATCTGGATAATTTTCATCAAAATAAGCTTGTAACTTTTCTACATACCCATTTTTACCTGCGTGTGTAATACTATCTCCTATACAGCCTACAACCTGACCTTTTTTAAATCTAAACACACTAGAAGAGCTACAAGAGGGTATTAAACTGATTCCTATAGAACCTAATAACACCCCTTTTATAAAATCTCTTCTTTTATTCATTTAAATTTACTTTTGACTTTCCAAATAAGCAACAACGTTCTTTTCTATTCGTTCTTCTATATTGGATATATCGGCTTTTACAAAAGTTTCTCCTGTAATATTTTCATATAATTCTATATACCTATCAGAAACTGTTGTAATATATTCATCGGTCATTTCTGGTACCGTTTGCCCTTCTAAACCTTGAAAATTATTACTTATTAACCATTGGCGTACAAACTCTTTAGAAAGTTGCTTTTGTGCTTCTCCCTTATCTTGCCTCTCTTGGTAACCTTCAGCATAAAAATAACGAGACGAATCTGGAGTATGTATTTCATCAATCAATACAATTTTACCGTCTTTTGTTTTTCCAAATTCATACTTTGTATCTACTAATATTAAACCTTGTTTAGCAGCAATCTCTGTACCTCTTTGGAACAAAGCCTTTGTATATTTTTCTAATACAATATAATCTTCTTCTGATACAATTCCTTTAGCTAAAATATCTTCTCTAGAAATATCCTCATCATGGTCTCCCATTTCTGCTTTAGTTGCCGGAGTAATAATTGGTGCCAGAAATTTATCGTTCTCTTTCATCCCTTCTGGCATGGCAACACCACACAACATTCTTTTCCCTGCTTTATACTCTCTAGCTGCATGACCAGACATATAACCACGTATAACCATTTCTACCTTAAAAGGTTCACAAGCATAACCAACCGCCACACTAGGGTCTGGCGTAGCTAACAACCAATTAGGCACAATATCTTCTGTTGCTGCCATCATTTTTGTGGCAATCTGATTTAATATTTGTCCTTTATACGGAATTCCTTTTGGCATTACTACATCAAATGCAGAAAGCCTATCTGTGGCTATCATTACTAAAATATCATTCTCTAAATGATATACAGCTCTTACTTTTCCTTTATAAACACTTTTCTGCCCTGGAAAATTAAAATTGGTAGATATAATGGTATTATTACTCATGCTTTTACTGCTATTCTTAATTTTGATGTTCTATATTTTTATACGCTTCAATTACTTTCTTTACTAACTTATGCCTAATAACATCTTTATCATCTAGGTAAATAATTTCTATACCCGGAACATCTTTTAGTATTAATAAAGCTTCTTTTAAACCAGATACTGTACGCCTAGGTAAATCTATTTGCCCTGGATCTCCTGTTAATAAAAACTTTGCATTTTTACCCATACGGGTTAAAAACATTTTCATTTGGGCATGCGTTGTATTTTGAGCTTCATCCAATATTACAAAGGCATTATCTAAAGTTCTACCTCGCATAAATGCCATAGGTGCAATTTGTATAGTTCCGTTTTCTATGTACTGTGTTAAACGTTCCCCAGGAATCATATCTCGTAATGCATCATACAAAGGCTGCATATATGGATCTAGCTTTTCTTGTAAATCTCCAGGTAAAAAACCTAAGTTCTCCCCTGCTTCTACTGCCGGCCTTGTTAAAATAATGCGTTTTACTTGTTTTTCTTTTAAGGCCTTATAAGCTAAGGCTACTCCTGTATAGGTTTTTCCTGTACCTGCAGGTCCTATAGCAAAAACCATATCGTTATTAAGAGCTGCGTCTACTAATTTACGCTGGTTAACGGTTTGCGCTTTTATAAGCTTACCATTAACACCATGCACTAAAACCTCTCCACTATTTGCAGAAGATGCATAATCTGCCTCGCTATTACTAGTTAATATACGTTCTATACTATTCTCATCTAACTTATTGTATTTTGCAAAATGAGCCGTAATCATCTCAAAACGCTTGTCAAACTCTTCTAAAAGCTCTTCATCTCCATAAGCTTTTAACTTACTTCCACGAGCAACAATCTTAAGCTTTGGAAAATATTTTTTTAATAAATCTATGTTTTCGTTCTGACTGCCAAAAAAATCTCTTGGGCTAATATCTGTAAGTTCTATAATAAGTTCGTTCAAAGAATATGGGTATTAAATGGTTCGTTATTAAAGATAAATTTTTCGTCGCTATTTTTTTATGTAGCTTTGTTTAACAAACATAATTAAAATTCGGTTTACATAACCAAAAACATATCAACAGTGTTGCATGGCAATCATTACTTTAACTACTGATTTTGGATACAAAGACCATTTTGTTGGCGCTATAAAAGGAACTATCCATAGTGAATTAGAGGATGCTAAAATTGTTGATATTTCGCATGCTATAAATCCTTTTAACATTCAAGAGTGCGCTTATATTCTTAAAAATTCTTATAAAAGCTTTCCTAAAGGCACCATACATATTGTGGGGGTAGATTCTGAGCAAACACCAGAAAACCAACATATTATTGTGTTAATAGATGGTCATTATTTTATTATTGCAAACAATGGTGTAATGTGTTTAATAACCGCAGAAATACAACCAGAAAAAATTGTGATAATAGATATGCCTAATGCTACACAAGGTTCTTTTCCTTTAATGGATATTTTTGTGAAAGCAGCTTGCCATATAGCACGTGGCGGCACATTAGAAGTTGTTGGTAAACCATTTAGTAATTTAAAAGAACTAAAAGAATTTGCACCTAGAGTTACCGATAATGGAAAAACTATTGTTGGCAGTGTAATTTATATAGATAATTATGGTAATGTTGTAACGAACATTCAGAAAAGTTTGTTTGAAGCTTATAGAAATGGTCGCAATTTTGAATTAAGTGCTCGGAATAAAAAAATTACAAAAATTCATCATAAATACAGTGATATTATAAATTTTGATTTAGAAAAAAGTCAACGCAAAGGCCCAGGAGATTTAGTTGCCCTTTTTAACTCTTCTGATTATGTAGAATTAGCTATTTATAAGAGCGATTTAAATACTGTTGGTGGCGCATCATCTTTATTAGGCCTAGATTACAGAGATACTATCATGATTAATTTTATTTAAAAATACACTTCTATACAAATACACTTTAAAATATTAAATGACAAAAAATAGTCCCAAAAGCAAATCAAACAAATACATATTTTATAGCTTAATTTCTATATCGGTATTTTTATTATGTATTTATGTATACAAACAAATACGTAATTTAAAATTTGATGAAGGTTCTTTTAAAGCCTATGGAATGGTTGAAAAAATAGACACCAATGCGTTTGATGGAAAAACAGCTAAAAAAGATATCGTATATTTTTTTTTCATAAAAAACGATACCGTATTTAACAAAATAAAACATTTGCCTAATGGAAGTATTAAAAAACATAATATTAATTTAAAAGACTGTTTTGAATTAACTATTGCAAAATCTGACTATAGTATTTTTGATATTGATTTTGAAAAGAAAAAAGATACTGTGCTAAAAAAAAGCAACTATACAAACCAACATTATACCTCTAATGCGCATAAAAAATTATTAGAATAAAACACGAAAGTAAGTTATAGATTAAAATATATAGATATTTAAACACAAGTATTAATAACTTGGTATAAACTTAAAGAACATTAATTTTGTATACCGCAACCAAAAATTAAAAAAGTATGCTTGCCATATTTAAACGAGAAATACAATCATTTTTTACATCGCCCATTGGATATTTAATTATTGGGCTTTTCCTTATTTTAAACGGATTATTTTTATGGGTTTTTAAAGGAGAATTTAACATTTTTGAATATGGTTTTGCTGATTTAAGTAAGTTCTTTTTATTAGCGCCCTGGGTGTTTCTATTTCTTATACCAGCAATTACCATGAAAAGTTTTTCCGAAGAAAAAAAACTAGGAACCTTAGAACTTTTATTTATAAAGCCATTAAGCACTTGGGAAACCGTTTTAGGTAAATTTACAGGTACATTAGTACTTGCTTTAATTGCAATTATACCTACATTTTTGTATGTGTATTGTATTTCCGAATTGGGTACAGAAACTGGCAATTTAGATTTAGGTTTAGTTATTGGCTCATATTTTGGCTTATTATTATTAATTGCTAGCTATACTTCGGTGGGCTTGTTTGCATCTACCTTAACAGAAAATCAAATTGTAGCTTTTATCATTAGTATTGCACTCTGTTTTGTACTTTATTATGGCTTTAATAGTATAGCAACTTTATTTTCGAACGGAAACATAGCTATCTTTATTCAAAGCTTAGGAATGAAAGCTCATTTTAACAGTATTGCCAGAGGTGTTATAGATACCAGAGACGTTATTTATTTTGGAAGTATTACTGCTTTCTTTTTGTTTTTAACTGTTGTACAACTAAAAACAATGAACGCGTAATGAAAAATAAAATAATAACCATAGCTAAAGCTTTTATTGCGCTATTATTAGTAAATGTAGTTGCAAATTACTTGTATACTCGATTTGATTTAACAGAAGACAAAAGGTATACCTTATCTAAGCCTGCAATAAATTCGGTAGATAAATTCTATAGCCCTGTTATCATTGATGTGTTATTAGACGGTAACCTACCAGCAGAATTTGCCAAGTTAAAAATAGAAACAAAACAGTTATTAGAAGAGTTTGCTTCTGAAAACAAATTGATAAAATTTAATTTTGTTAATCCTTTAGGTGATGGTAGTAATACCGAAAAAGTAATGGCAGAATTACAAGGCTTAGGATTAAAACCTGCCAATATTACGGTAGAAGACAATGGTAAAGTATCTCAGGAAATAGTATTTCCTTGGGCAATGGTAAACCATAATAATAAAACCGTAAAAGTTCCTTTGCTTAAAAATAAGTTAGGCGCATCTACAGAAGAACGTGTTACCAACTCTATACAACATTTAGAATATGCTTTTGCCGATGCCTTTAACAAACTAAACATTAAAGAAAAAAAGCGTGTAGCCGTAATTAAGGGTAACGGAGAGTTAGCCGATATACAAATAGCCGATTTCTTAACCTCTATTCGTGAATATTATAATATTGGTGCTATTACATTAGACTCTGTAGCTAGTAACGCGCAAAAAGTACTAGACCAATTAAAGGCTTATGATTTAGCTCTTATTGCAAAGCCTACCGAAGCTTTTACAGATAAAGAAAAATATGTTTTAGATCAGTATATTATAAATGGAGGAAAATCTATTTGGCTAATAGATCAAGTAGCCATAGAATTAGAAAATTTGTTTAATGAAAAAGGAAGCGCTTTGGCTTTTCCTAGAGATTTAAATTTAAAGGATTTTTTCTTTAAATATGGAGTACGTATTAATCCTGTGCTAGTAAACGATATGTATTTTACCCAAATTGTTTTAGCTGATGGTGAAGGAAATAATTCGCAATACAATCCTGTTCCTTGGTTATACAATCCTATGGTTTTCTCTAGAAACAATCATTCTATAAACAACAATTTAGAAGCGGTACGTTTTCAATTTGCAAATACTATAGATACCCTAGCAAACAGTAATAAAAAAACAGTGTTGTACTGGAGTTCTCCTTTATCTAAAACAGAGGGAACACCTAAAGAAATTAATTTAAATAGTATTAATACCCCTCCTAAAAAAGAGCTATTTAATAAAGGAAACAATCCTTTAGCCGTTTTAATAGAAGGAGAATTTAACTCTGCTTTTACCAACAGAGTTAAACCCCTTACTTTAAACGGACAAAAAGAAAAAGGAACTGCCAACAAAATGTTAGTAATTGCAGATGGTGATGTTATAAAAAACCAAACTAAAAATGGTAGACCTTTAGAATTAGGCTATGATAAGTGGACAAATAACTTTTACGGTAACAAAGAATTTTTAATAAATAGCATTAATTACCTTTTAGACGATAAAGGACTTATAAACATTCGTACAAAAAAAGTAAGCATTCCATTTTTAGACGCAAAAAAAATAACAGCACATAAAACTAAATGGCAGCTTGTTAATATTGGGCTTCCCGTAATATTAACGCTTCTATTCGGATTCGTTTTTTATTACTTTAGAAAGAAAAAATATGGTGCATAGCTGTTAATAAGTTTGTTTTCTTAAAAAGGACTTTTAAAATACCTTTGTTAGTATGTGATTGTTCTATTTTGTAATATTGAATATTGAACAATTATACATTCATTTTTACGGAAACAAATAGCAAAAAGAAATACGATATAAAACTATACGAATAATGAAATTCATAGTATCTAGTACTTATTTATTAAAACAATTACAAGTTTTAGGAGGCGTTATTAATAACAGTAATACACTTCCTATTCTTGATAATTTTCTTTTCGATTTACAACAAAACAAACTTACCGTTTCTGCTTCTGATTTAGAGACAACAATGAGTTCTGTATTAGATGTAGAATCTGATAACGAAGGAGTAATTGCTGTTCCTGCAAAGCTTTTATTAGAAACATTAAAAACATTTCCGGAACAACCTTTAACATTTGTTGTAGAAGAAAACAATACGGTAGAGATTAGTTCTAACCACGGTAAATATGCATTAGCATATGCTGATGGTGCTGAATTTCCAAAGGCGGTAGAATTATCTAACCCTAGCTCTACTACTATCCTTGGTGATATTTTTGCTACTGCTATTAACAAAACAATTTTTGCTGCTGGTAACGACGATTTAAGACCAGTAATGAGTGGTGTTTTCTTTCAGTTTTCTCCAGAGAGCTTAACTTTTGTTGCTACAGATGCACACAAACTAGTAAAATACCAACGTACAGATATTACTGCATCGCAAGTAGCAGAATTTATAATGCCAAAAAAACCTTTAAATTTATTAAAGGGAATTTTAGCAGGTAGCGAGTCTGACGTTACTATTGAATATAATGAAAGTAATGCTAAGTTTAGTTTTGAAAGTACAGAACTTATATGCAGGCTTATAGATGGTAAGTATCCTAACTATGATGCTGTTATACCAAAAGAGAATCCAAACGTATTATCAATTGCTAGAAATCAGTTTTTAAGCTCTGTAAAACGTGTTTCTATATTCTCTAATAAAACAACACACCAAATACGATTAAAAATTGCGGGTGCAGAACTAAATATATCTGCCGAAGATTTAGATTATAGTAACAAAGCAGAAGAACGTTTAACTTGTTCTTACCAAGGAGACGATATGCAAATTGGATTTAACTCTCGTTTTTTAACAGAAATGCTTAATAACCTTAATTGCGACGATATTTCTTTAGAAATGAGTTTACCTAATAGGGCTGGTATTTTAACTCCTATAGATGGTTTAGATGAAGGTGAGCACGTAACAATGTTAGTAATGCCAGTTATGCTAAATAGCTAAAAAGTATACTTAGAAACATATTACTTTAGATATAATAAAAATCCGAGATTTGATATATTCATTTCTCGGATTTTTGTTTTTTTTGATATTTAGTATCAATACTTTTTAGCTTTAATTTACACTCCCAACGCAGAACATTTTTTTAAACATACATAGTTGTAATAATTAAAAAATATCCTTTATTCTTTTACAAGCATTAGGAATGCTTGTAAAAGAATAGTGTTTATATTACCTATCATCTAATTTTTTATAATTCTCTTAGAATAAGTAATACCATTAATATCCATAACCTGTAAAGAATATATTCCTGACATTAAATAATCTACATCAATGCTGTAAGAAGTTTGTCCGCCTTTTATTGTATTTGGATTAAATGTTTCTATCAACTTTCCACTACTATCAAAAATTAAAACTCTTTTTAACACAACTGATGAATTAAAGCTAATAGTAACCTCATTATTTATTATTGGGTTTGGGTATACCTTCATTATTGGAGCCTTAACCTCTATACCTTTAGCTAATAACGATGTAGATATAGAAGTATCTATAATTGTAAAATCTACCGATAAGCCTACTCCTTGATCACCTGTTAAAGATTTTCCCGAAAATGATTGTGAATTTATTGTATACTCTCCTGCTAAAAAAGGTCTTCCTACATAATCAGTCCCATTATTTACATCTCCAAATAAAGCAAAAGGCGCAAAACTTTCTACTCTACTTGTTGTAAATGCCCCAGTAAGGTTCATAGATACACTTTCTGTATCTTCGGCAACTTCTGCTCTTATACTTAAATTTAAAGTTGGTAAGCTTTCTATTGCTATTTCCATACCATCGGTTATTGTAAACAAATCAATATCCGAATCTGCATCTATTAAAACATAACTTGTAACAGCTACTGTAGGATTAGGAATTACCAGAATTTCTTCAATAGTCCAAGTAAAACTTATTGTTCTGGCATCGTTTGTATTAGCATCACTATCATCCACAGTAATAATAACATTGTATGGCTCATTTACAATAGCATCTAATGCTATTTCTCCTCCTATTTGGCCATTGGTTGGCTCTATAAATACACCACTAGGAAGACCAACAGCACTATAACTTAAATTACCATCTCCTCCGGTTGCCATTGCTACTAAACTACCGTCTAAAATATCCCCTATAGTACTAACTTGGTTATCTATTGCTACAACTTCTATTTCATTTTCTTGAATAGTCCATGTGAAGATTGTTGTTTTGTCATCTTCTGTATTAGTATCATTATCATCTACTGTAACAATAACAGTATAGGGGTCACTTATAATGACATCTAATGCTATTTCTCCTCCTATTTGGCCATTGGTTGGCTCTATAAATACACCGCTAGGAAGACCAATAGCACTATAACTTAAATTACCATCTCCTCCAGTTGCTACTGCTATTAAACTACCGTCTAAAATATCCCCAACGCTATTAGTCTGATTAGCAATTGATTCTAATATAATTTCATTTTCTTCTTCTAATTTTGTGAGCACAATTTTATCTAAATTCCATTGCCATATATTTGAACCTGAAGCATTAATTTGAATCGTATGAATACCCTCAATTAAATTAATTGTACTTGCTGATATAGAAGTATAATTATTCCAAGATCCATTATTTGGAATATCTCTGGTATCAACTACAGTGCCATCTACTACAAACTGAATTTGCGCATTATCAGAGGGAGTTGAAATAATATATTCAACATTATAATTTCCTGTTTGTGGAACCTCGATAGTATAAATAGCATAATCTCCACTATTAACATAATTAATTATATTATCTACAGCATTTACTCCAAGCCCTGGACCACCTGCAAAAGCATCATTAAATGTTCCTCCTGTTGTATCAAAATCCTCAGCTTCGATAATTAATGAAGTTTGCTCTACACTTTTCTCTTCAATAGTCCATGTAAAACTTATTGTTTTAGCATCTAAAGTATTTGAATCACTATCATCTACTGTAACTATAACATTATAAGGCTCACTTGTAATAACATCTAATGCTATTTCCCCTACTATTTGGCCATTGGTTGGCTCTATAAATACACCGCTAGGAAGACCAACTGCACTATAACTTAAATTACCATCCCCTCCGGTTGCCATTGCTACCAAACTACCGTCTAAAATATCTCCTATAGTACTAACTTGGTTATCTATTGCTACAACTTCAATTGTATTCTCTTCAATAGTCCATATAAAGCTTATTGTTTTAGCATCTTCTGTATTGGCATCACTATCATCTACTGTAACAATAACATTATAAGGTTCACTTGTAATAACATCTAATGCTATTTCCCCTCCTATTTGACCATTTGTTGGCTCTATAAATACGCCATTTGGAAGACCCACGGCACTATAACTTAAATTACCATCTCCTCCAGTTGCTACTACTGCTAAACTACCATTTAAAACATCTCCTAAAGTATTAAATTGATTATCTATTGCAGTAACTTCAATTGTATTTTCTTCAATAATACTATTGCCAATTATTTCTATTCCATTAATTAAAGGATTTTCTACACCATGAATAAATGAAATATCTATAGCTCCATCAGACACTGTTACTAGATTACTAATAACTGTTCCTACTTGGTGACCATATGTCCCAGATAAATCTATATTATCAAAGTCTGTAAAAACTTGACCTTCTATCGCTACATCAAAAATTCGTTCCCCTGCACTTGATGTACCAGAAAACCCATTACCCATATACAAACGGACTTCATAATTACCTGGTTGTTCAACAGGAAAAGAATAGGTCATATTTGATGCGGTAGTTCCTGTCCAACGCTCAGTATTATATATACTTTCTGGAACTTTTGTTAAATCTACTGAGGTAGTATAACTATTCATTGAAAAACCTGTTGTGGCATTAGTTCCTGGCGCTACTAAATAAACAGAGTTATTACTTTTAGTATCTGCTTCCCAATCAATATCATCATCAATAGCTAAAATTTTAGCTCCTCCTGCATTTACACGATATAAAACCTCAGCTTCTTGATTTGAATTGTTATCTTTTGTAACATTTAAAAAATCCCATGTTCCCTCTAATTCTACTCCTTCTTGATTTGATGTTCCTATAAGTCCTACTAATAATGCTTTATCATTTTGCTGAATAGCATCTAAAATAACCCCTTCTGCCTGAATAACACCTAAAACTTCTCGCTGTTTATTATCAAAAACATATTCTAAACTAACTTCTCCCGTGGCAGTATTTATTTCAAAATAAAACTGTATTTCTCCATTAGGTCTTTCTACATTAGGAATTAAAGTTTCTACGGCTATTTGTGGTATATCGTCTATTTCTTGTAATGCTATTATCTTAGATGGATGTATTACAAATTTTATATAATTACTTTGCGTTCCTTCTCCTATATAAAAACCTAATTCTCCTTGTGGTGCTGCTGAATTACCATACAATTGTAATGGTGCATTAAAATTAACAATTCCTCCAGAAACTGTAACAATACCAGAGTTCTGATTTACTTGTACACCATATTGAAAAGCTTTTTCCTGTGTATTAGCAGTACCTAAAGCTGTTCCTGAGGTCATTTGCATGGTCATAGCTCCAATTGCACCTCCTAAAATATCATTAGGGTTAGGGTCTGCGGAATCTCCTCTTCTATCTAACCAATTTAACCAATTAGGATTAGGGGCTCCATTATTCATCATTCCTGTAAAGCCCAAACCTAAATACCCTCCAAGATTTGTATCAGAAAACAATTCATTAACAACTGGGATAGTAAATGCATCTGTACTAGAGTTTATATTACCAAGCTGCATTACATCATCCTTATCTAAAACACCATCATTATCATCATCATTATCATTTAAATCAGATATTAAAATCCCCCCTACTGCTTTATCAAAATCATTGGGTTGCGAACCTCCATTACATGCATCTGTATTATTATTTGCCTCGTCTACATTTGTATAACCATCTTGATCGTAATCTGCTGTTGCATCATAATTTGGTTCTCCTTCTGCAATACAGTCTAAAAAATCCTGAGGCTCTAATACCACAATAGTATTATTAAAG
>CALHVB010000103.1 GCA_938039345.1 uncultured Sediminicola sp. | reverse complement strand
CTGTATAATTAATATTAAGATTTTTGTTCTTAGCCTCTATGCATGTTATAAGAGCATTTAAACCCGTTCCAAAGCCTATTTCTAATATATTTATGGATTGATTTTTATATAAAGCCAAACCATGTTTAATAAATACATGATATGCTTCTTGTATAGCTCCATGTTTAGAGTGGTATTGTTCGTCCCAATCTTCTATCTGAATTGTTTTTGAACCGTCTGATGTTGTTATTATTTTTCGCTTCACCTTATTTTATTAAAAATATTACTTTCAATATCAAAAATATATCGTAAAATATCTGATTATCATTTTTCCGAAAAACATACTAAAACATTAAACATAACGTTAAAAATTGTTCTAATAGGTAAAATTTATGACTTGTATGCAAAACTGGTCATTTTTAGATAAAAAAAGAAGCCCAAGTAGCTAGAATTCATTAATTTTATTCTTTCAAATGTTTTTCAAATGAATACAATGTCAAAAAATCTGATTATTGAGAAAGCGAGCTCGTCTAAAATAGGCGAAGTTGATTTTAATAATTTAGCTTTTGGGAGTATTTTCACAGACCATATGATGGTATGTGATTATAAAAATGGTGTATGGGAATCTCCTAAGATTATGCCGTACCAGCCCTTAACATTAGACCCTTCTGCAAAAGTCCTTCATTATGGGCAAGCAGTTTTTGAAGGTATGAAAGCTTATAGAGATGATAATGATGAGGTCTGGCTTTTTAGACCAGAAGAGAATCACCAACGCATTAACAAATCTTGCGTTAGGTTATCTATGCCAGAATTTCCTGAAGATTTATTCTTTTCTAGTTTAAATGCTTTATTAGAATTAGATAACGAATGGATTAAACCTGGTTATGGTAACTCCTTATATATACGCCCTTTTGTAATAGCTTCTGAAGCTGGTGTAACCGCTTCTCCTGCTGGTGAATATAAATTTATTATTATTTGCGCTCCAGTACAAGCTTATTATGGAGGTGAAGTAAGAGTAAAAATTGCAGAAAAATATAGTAGAGCTGCGAGTGGTGGTTTTGGTTTTGCTAAAGCTGCAGGAAATTATGCTGGGCAATTTTACCCAACAGAATTAGCGCAAAAAGAAGGTTTTCAGCAAATTGTTTGGACAGATTCTAGTACACACGAATTTATTGAAGAAGCGGGTACTATGAATATTTTTATCCGTATAAAAGATAAATTAATTACTGGCCCTACCAGCGATAGTATTCTTGATGGTGTTACTAGAAAATCTGTAATAGCCATGGCAGAAGACCAAGGTATAGAAGTAGAAGTTCGCCCTATTAAAGTATCAGAATTAGTTGAAGCTGCAAAAAACAATACCTTAACAGAAATGTTTGGTAGTGGTACTGCTGCTGTTATTAATCCTATTTTAGGATTCGGATATAAAAATGAGCGCTATGAGCTTCCTACAGTAGAGAATTCTTATGCTACTAGGTTTAAAAAGCAATTAATGGATATACAATACAACAAAGCCGAAGATAAATTTGGTTGGAGGTATAAAGTATAAGTATACCTTAATATAATATACAAAGGCTTCCTTAAATTTAAGGAAGCCTTTTTTGTTTATTTCTCTAAAATACTAGCAATATTGGGTTTAAAATAATTTGGCCCTTTAAGTACCTTACCATCTTCTCTATATATAGGTTTACCATCTGCTCCAAGCTTACTCATATTACTACGCTGTATCTCATTAAAAACTTCGGTAATTTTATGCTGCATCCCATGCTCTAATATAGTACCACAAAGAATATATAACATATCACCTAAGGCATCTGCAACTTCTACCATATCATTATTATTGGCAGCTTCTAAATACTCTTTATTTTCTTCGTCCATTAAATTAAAACGAAGCATATTCTTTCTTGCTCCTAAATCTGCAATTTGCATTTCCGAAACTCCCATTCCAAAAGTCCTATGAAATTGTTCAACAGCATTAAGTTTACTTTCCATTATCTATTTTTTAAGTTAGCTTTGCGTAAAAATATAAAATATGTTCAGTAACGGACAACTAATCTTCGCAGGACTTTTTGTTGTTATTTTTATAGTAATTATTTCTTTATCCTATAAAAAAGACAAAAATGTGCATTCTAAAAATTACAGAGGGGTTATAAACGTAGGAATTACGTTTATAATATTCATTATTTTGCTCTTTATAATTAAAAATTTCCTTAAAAATTAACAAAAAAAAAGCACACACCACAAAAATTACACATTTCACAACTTTAATCTAATTTCACGCGTATAATATAAGAAAAGGCGTACTTTTGCGTTATAATACTTAAAAAACAGATTAAATGCTTACTTTTTTTAACATACTTATCGTTTTAGTCGTAGTTAATGTATTATTATTAGTTTTCAGTGTTAACCGTTCTTCTAACAAAGCAAAGAAAACTACAACTAAAATATTCCCTATGAATACAATTCAGCATAAATACAAAAAGGCTGTTTAAATTGTATTTAAATAATTACGAATTTTACACATAAAAAGTAAGAAAACAATTTTTCTTCACCAATTTCTCATCTATACTATTAACTTATAAGTAGTTAATACTATCAGCTATAATTCTTATAAAAACTACTGATTATAGTACTTCACAAAGATTTCACCCCTTTATTACTATTCTTTTAAAATAAGTTGATTTTTACATAAAATACTAAAAATCAAACAATTAACTATATTAAGATGCATAAAAATCATCAAATATTCATTTTTTTTAAAATAAATAAGCATACCCGTAAAATTTTAGGGGTTTAATTAAAATAAACACAAAAATTAGACTTATACCCCCTAAAATTTTGAGGGTGTTAATTTTTTTAACATATATTTGCTTCGACAAATAACAATATCAATTATGAAAAAAATCGAGGCAATTATTCGAAAATCAAAATTTGATGAAGTAAAAAAGGCTTTACATCAAATAGAAGTAAACTTCTTTAGCTACTGGGATGTAACTGGAGTTGGTAACGAAAAACAGGGTCATGTTTACCGTGGAATTTCTTACAGTACTTCAGACATTCAAAGAAGACACCTAACTATTGTAGTTTCTGATGAATTTTTAGAAAGAACAGTAAACACTATTCTAGAATCTGCTAGCACAGGAAATGTAGGAGACGGAAAAGTATTCGTTTCAGACGTAATTGATGCTTATCGTATTAGAACAAAAGAAAACGGACAAGCAGGAATTAACTAAACAATTTATTACAAACAACTAACAATTATACAAAATGGACGCAGGATTATTTACAGCAAACAATGTATGGATGATGGTGTGTACGGCACTAGTTTTTTTCATGCACTTAGGTTTCTCATTTTTAGAGATAGGACTTACAAGACAAAAGAACACTATTAACATATTATTTAAAAACGTATTTATTATTTGTACTGGGTTATTATTATACTACGTAGGTGGTTTTAACTTAATGTACCCAGGAGATTTCTTTGGAGATAGCGGTTTCGTTGGATTTGCAGGATTTGGAATTGCAGCTCCTGAAAACGGAATGACACCAGAGTATGCAGATGGTGGTTATACTTGGTGGACAGATTTCTTATTCCAAGGAATGTTCGCAGCTACAGCAGCAACAATTGTATCTGGAGCTGTTGCAGAACGTATTAAACTAGGTGCATTTATGATTTTTACAATTATATATGTAGGTTTAGTTTACCCAATTGTAGGATCATGGCAATGGGGTGGTGGATTCTTATCTACACTAGGTGGAGACGAAGGTGGATTCTACGATTTCGCTGGTTCTACATTAGTACACTCTGTAGGTGGATGGGCTGCTTTAATAGCTATCTACTTATTAGGATCACGTATTGGAAAATTTGGTGAAGACGGAAAGCCAAAGGCAATACCAGGACACAACATTCCTTTAGCTGCTGCTGGGGTATTAATACTATGGTTAGGATGGTTTGGATTTAACGGAGGTTCTGTTTTATCTGCTGACCCAGAATTAACATCTTTAGTATTAGTAACTACATCTTTAGCTGCTGCTGCTGGTGGAGTTGGTTGTTTTATCTTCTCTACTATATTATACAAAAACTACGACCTTACTATGTTCCTTAATGGTATTTTAGGTGGTTTAGTTGGTATTACTGCTGGTGCAGATCAAATGTCTCCTAACGAGGCTGTAATTATTGGTTTAATAGCTGGTGTAGTTATAGTATTAGGAGTTGCATTAGTAGACAAATTAAAATTAGATGATCCAGTAGGTGCTGTTGCAGTACACCTTATCTGTGGTATCTGGGGTACTCTTGCAGTAGGTATATTTGGAAACTTAGCTGGTGCTCAACAATTAGTATGGCAATTAACAGGTATTGGTTGTGCAGGTGCTTTCTGCTGTATCACTGCTTTTATTATCTTATTTGTAATTAAGAAAACAAGTGGCTTAAGAGTTTCTAAAGAAGAAGAATTAGAAGGATTAGACATTCACGAACACGGAATGGATGCTTATTCTGACTTTAGAATGAACCAACACTAAAAAAATAATTTTATACTTTTTGAAGAGTGCAAAATAGTATATATTCGCGCTCTTCAAAAAAAGTATAAGATTAAATATTAAATCAAAGCAAAACAATTATTACAAATCCCAAAAAAGGGAATTAACTCAAATTAAAATGAAAAGAATTTCAACAAAAATCGTAAAAGGATTATTTACTGCTGCATTTGC
>CALHVB010000102.1 GCA_938039345.1 uncultured Sediminicola sp. | reverse complement strand
TGAACGTCGTTGGGTGTGGAATATAAAATCTAATACTATTACGAACATAACAGCTAAAGACACTATTACCTACAAACGTTCTAAATTAGATAGCATTACTACAAAAACAAATGCTGGTTTTATTAATGATAAATTTTGGCTCTTAGCGCCCTATAATCTTGTATGGGATGCTAGTAATTTTACGTATGAACACACACTTAATATAGCCTCTCCTATTAACAAACAGCAACTACAAAAACTTACAATTGTATATAGTTCTTTAGGCGGTTATACCCCTGGCGATGCTTATGATTTTTATTTTAATGATGATTATATTATACAAGAATGGGTATTTAGAAAAGCTAATCAAGAGAAACCATCAATGATAAATACATGGGAAGCTTATAAAGAAATTAAAGGCTTAAAAATTGCCACAATGCATAAAAACAAAGCTGGTAATTTTAAATTATATTTTACAAATTTAAAAGTAGAATAAAATTAGTTTTACAAGCCCCCCTGTATCCCTTTCCTTAAAATTTGTCCAAAACGATACATATCTTCATAAGAACAATAAAAAGGTGCTGGTGCTAGCCTAATTACATTAGGTTCTCTCCAATCAATTACAACACCATTCTCCATTAAATAATTAAATAAAGATTTACCTTCCCCGTGCAATAATACCGATAATTGACAACCTCTGTCTTTGGGCGTTATAATTTCAAAAGTACTTTCTACCACAGCATCTACCTCTTTTAAAATAAACTCTAAATAGGCTACTATTTTATCTCTTTTCTCTATAAGTGCTTTCATACCCACTTCTTCAAAAAGTGTTAATGAAGCTAAATAAGGCGCTACAGATAAAACAGGAGGGTTACTTAACTGCCATGCATCTGCATTGGGCATAGGTTCGAACTCTGGTTTCATTAAAAAACGTGTTTCTTTTTTAGTTCCCCACCACCCCTCAAAACGGGGTATATCTTCTTTTCCTAAATATTGCTCATTAATAAATACACCCGATGCATTTCCGGGGCCACTATTCATGTATTTATAACTACACCAAGCAGCAAAATCTACATTCCAATCGTGTAATTTTAAGTCAACATTACCTACACCATGTGCTAAATCCCAACCAACATAAGCCCCTACATTTTTACCCGCTTTAGTAATATCCTCCATGTTAAAAACTTGGCCATTATAATAGTTTACTCCGCCTATTAACACCAATGCAAGCTCCTCTCCTACCTCATTTATTTTGGCTACAACATCTTCTGTTCGCCATGCATGCTCTCCTGGCCTTTTCTTTATCGCTACAATAGTATCATCTGCATTTAAACCATGTACCCTTACCTGGCTTTTTAATATGTATTGATCAGAAGGGAAAGCCTTCTCTTCGCAAATAATCTTATACCTTTTTTTAGTAGGTCTATAAAAAGAAACTAATAATAAATGAAGATTTACGGTTAAGGTATTCATTACAGAAACCTCTTCTGATTTTGCTCCCACTACTTTTGCTAAAGGTGCTGCTAATTTTTCATGATAATCCCACCAAGGTTTTTGAGCATAAAAATGACCTTCTACACCCAAATTACCCCAATCTGTCATTACCTCATCTACGTAATTCTTAGTACGTTTAGGTTGTAAGCCTAAAGAGTTCCCCGTAAAATAAATTACTGGTTTTCCGTTTATTTTAGGAAAATTAAACTCGTTACGATAATTATATAGTTTATCCTCAGCATCTAACTGTTGGGCAAATTCTAAGCTGTTTTTAAACTGCATATCTTTTACTTTTTTTCAAAAGTAAGCATGAAATATTTAAAAACGCTAGGGACAATTCTGTTTTTTAGAATTTATAACAGCTATTATTATTTATCGCTATAAATAAGCTCTAAAGCACCATTAAGATAGCCATGAAAAAGTAAATATTCGTCTACCGTAATCTCTTCAAAAGCTTCGTGCCCAATAACAGATTGTACAATTTTTAATATACTATCAGATTCTTTAAACTTTTGTACTGTAAAATCAAAAGGGCTTTGTTTTAGCGGAGATTTTCTGTCTTTTCTAAATCCGCCTATAATATTTTTGTTACCTAAAATAAAAAAATGCATTAATTGGTTTTTTGGTTGATCACTTTTGCATTTTACATATATTGATACGAAACTACATGGGCATAGCGTAATTCTATTGTAGAAAGGTAATTTTTTAGTGTTTGTAATTGAGAAAAATATTGGTTACCATCTAAACTACCCCGTTGTTGTTGTTCTCTAATTTTATTATATTTTTTTGCAACTTTCTTGCGTGCTATTAAATAACAATACTCATCATAAAAAAAGTACAATCCTTTATTTTTTAACCCTGCTATAATTTGGTTGCCTATTTGCATATATTGGTTGTATCTGTAAAATGATTTCTTTAAACAAAAAAATTAAAATCGCATAAAAAAATGCTGCTATTTGGTTTTAAGCTTTTCTTTCTGTTATATTAGCATTAGAGCAGTATTTAAAAGACTTTAAATACTACAAATTAAGTAAGCTAACAAATACAATTTTAACCTATTT
>CALHVB010000101.1 GCA_938039345.1 uncultured Sediminicola sp. | reverse complement strand
ATGCAGCCATATCGTTTAGAAATGGGAACAAAACTGGCTTTTGGAAAAAATAAAAATCTCTATGATTTCTGGAAAAAACAATTAACGGCTCATTTAAATAATGAGATAGAAGAAAACGAGGTGTTTGTTAACTTAGCAAGTAACGAATATTTTAGTGCTATTGATGCAAAAGCGTTAAAAGTGCCTGTAATTACTCCAGTTTTTAAATATTGGAAAAACGATAAATTAAAGGTAATTAGTTTCTTTGCTAAAAAAGCTAGAGGCTCAATGGTTCGCTATATCATAGATACCAATGCTAAAACTTTGGAAGATATTAAAGGATTTAATTTGGATGATTATATGTATAGTAAAGAGCATACACTAAAAGAAAACGAGCCTGTTTTTGTGCGATAATTATTTTTTTGTCCTTCTTTTTTAAGTTATATTGAAAAAACAGGCTGTAAAAGCTGTTTTTTTATAACAAAATACTTTTTTTTTATACAGTAGGGCTGTTGTTACCCATGTTCAAAAACTGTAATTTTGCAAATAGAAAATTCATTCTTTTCAATATTCTTTATTCATTAGAATTTTAAGGCAAAAAATAGCATGAAAATTAAAAAGGTTTTAGTAGCAAATAGGGGAGAGATAGCCATCCGAATATTTAGAGCTTGTGTAGAAATGGGGATTAAAACCGTAGGAATGTATACCTACGAAGACCGTTACTCACTCCACCGTTACAAAGCCGATGAATGCTACCAAATTGGTGAAGATCATGAGCCTTTAAAACCTTACTTGGACATAGATGCTATTATAAAAATAGCGAAAGATAATGATATAGATGCTATACATCCAGGATATGGCTTCTTATCCGAAAATGCTGAGTTTGCCGAAAGATGTGAAGAAAACGGAATTATTTTCGTAGGTCCTAAAGTATCTGTCTTAAAAGCTTTAGGAGACAAAATAATGGCAAAAGAAGTAGCTGTAGCTAATAATGTGCCTATTATTCGTAGTAGTCAAAAAGATTTAAATACTATTGATGTTGCTTTGGCAGAAGCAGAAATTATCGGGTATCCAATAATGTTAAAAGCAGCTTCTGGCGGTGGTGGTCGTGGAATGCGTGTAATAACATCGGAACAAGAACTAAGAAAAGCCTATCCGGAAGCAAAAAGAGAATCTTTAAATGCCTTTGGAGATGATACTGTTTTCTTAGAAAAATATGTTCAAAATCCAAAGCATATAGAAGTGCAAATCGTAGCAGATGCGCATGGAGATATTGTTCATTTATTTGAAAGAGATTGTTCTGTACAACGTAGATACCAAAAAGTAATAGAGTTTGCACCTTCTTTTGGATTACCACAAGAAACGAAAGATAGCCTATATAAATATGCTGTAGATATTTGTAAAGCCGTAAACTACAATAACATTGGTACAGTAGAGTTTTTGGTAGATGATGATGGTAGTATTTACTTTATAGAAGTAAACCCAAGAGTACAAGTAGAGCATACGGTAACCGAAATGATTACCAATATCGATTTGATAAAAACACAGTTGTATATAGCAGCCGGGTATAAATTATCAGACGATGAAATTAATATAAAAGGTCAAGAGTCAGTAGTTATAACAGGGTACGCATTACAATGTAGAATAACTACGGAAGACCCTACCAACGATTTTAAACCAGACTATGGAGTAGTTACAACCTACAGAAGTGCATCTGGTTTAGGAATAAGATTAGATGCGGGTAGTGTATACCAAGGAGTTGTTATTTCTCCTTTCTTCGATTCTATGTTGGTAAAAGTTTCTGCTATTAGTAGAACTTTAGATGGTTCTTGTAAAAAAATGCGTAGAGCATTAGCAGAATTCCGTATTCGTGGTGTAAAAACCAATATGGCATTTTTAGATAATATACTAAAGCACGATACTTTTAGAGACGGTAAAGTAACCGTTAATTTTATTAAGAACGAGCCTAGTTTATTTCAAATAAAAGAACCTAAAAATAGAGGTAATAAATTAGTGAATTTTCTGGGAGAAGTTATTGTAAACGGAAATCCAGATGTAAAGAAAAAAGACAATAGTCGTGTTTTTTCTAAACCAATAATACCAGCATACCCTAAGTTTGATCCTTATCCAAAAGGAACAAAGGATATGTTAACAGAACTTGGTCCAGAAAAATTTGCACAGTGGTTAAAGAATGAAAAGAAGATTCATTATACAGATACCACTATGCGAGATGCGCATCAGAGTTTATTAGCAACACGTATGCGTACGGTAGATATGCTAAAAGTAGCAGAAGGTTACGCTAAAAACCACCCAGAAATATTTAGTATGGAAGTATGGGGAGGAGCAACTTTTGATGTATGTCTTCGTTTTTTACAAGAAAACCCATGGGAACGTTTAGCAAGCTTAAGAAAAGCAATGCCAAACGTATTATTGCAGATGCTAATTAGAGGTTCTAATGGTGTAGGTTATAAAGCATATCCAGATAATTTAATAGAGAAATTTGTAGAGAAATCTTGGGAAACAGGAGTAGATGTTTTTCGTGTTTTTGATTCACTAAACTGGATGAAGTCTATAGCACCGTGTATAGAACATGTACGAACAAAAACAGGCGGATTAGCAGAAGGTTCTATTTGTTATACAGGAGATATATTAGACCCAACTAAAACAAAATACGATTTAAAGTACTATGTACAGTTGGCTAAAGACATAGAAAATGCAGGAGCACATATTTTAGGCGTAAAAGATATGGCAGGTTTATTAAAACCAAATGCCGCTTTTGAACTAATATCAGCATTAAAATCAGCATTAAAAATACCAATACATTTACACACGCACGATACATCTGCTACGCAAGCTGCGATGTATTTAAAAGCAGTAGAAGCAGGAGTAGATGTTATAGATGTCGCTTTAGGAGGACTTTCTGGTTTAACATCGCAACCTAACTTTAATTCCGTGATGGAAATGTTACGCTATACAGAGCGCGAGAATAATTTAAATGCAGAAAAATTAGCAGAATATTCTAATTATTGGGAAACTGTACGTAGTTATTATTACTCTTTTGAGTCTGGTTTAAAGTCGGGGTCGGGTGAAGTATATAACCATGAAATACCTGGAGGACAATATTCTAACTTAAAAGGGCAAGCCATTGCTTTAGGTTTAGAAGATAAATTCCCAGAAGTAACAAAAATGTATGGCGAAGTAAATAAGTTGTTCGGAGATATTGTAAAAGTAACGCCTAGCTCTAAAGTTGTAGGAGATATGGCGCAATATATGATTAGTAATAGCTTAACTGTACAAGATGTTTTAGAAAAAGGAGAAGATATATCGTTCCCAGAATCTGTAAAGAGTTTCTTTAGAGGAGAGTTAGGACAACCATTTGGAGGTTTTCCAGAAAGGCTTCAGAGAATTGTTTTAAAAGACGAAAAACCATTTACAGAAAGGCCAAATGCGCATTTAGAGCCTATAGATTTTGATAATGAGTTTAAATCTTTTAAAAGAAAGTTTAAAAAAGGAATGGGGCGCGAGTTAGAAATTACAGATTTCTTATCCTACAAACTATATCCAAAAGTATTTACCGATGCTTATAACAAACATGTTAAGTATGGTAATGTAATGAATATACCAACCAAAAACTTTTTCTACGGAATGGAAGTAGGAGAAGAGATTATGGTAGAATTAGACAAAGGAAAAAATATTTTAGTTTCTCTAATGTTAAAAGGAGAGCCAGATGAAGCAGGTAATGTTAGTATTTTCTTTAAAGTAAACGGGCAGTTAAGAAACGTAGTGGTAAAAGATACTGCTATAAAAGTAACTAAAGTAGAAAATAAAAAAGCAAATGCTTCTAACGAAAAAGAGGTAGGAGCGCCATTACAAGGCTTATTATCTAATGTATTGGTAAAAAAGGGGCAAGAGGTTAAGAAAAATCAGCCTTTATTTATTATCGAGGCCATGAAAATGGAAACATCGGTTACAGCAACAGAAGAAGGAGTAGTACAAAGTATAGAATTAAAAGCAGGTTCATTAGTAAATGCAGAAGATTTAGTACTTGTTTTAAAATAGAATTTTTAAAGAACCCTTAGATTAATTAATTTTGCTCAGGGTTTTTTTACGCTTAATGGTATTACACAAAAGCGTATGTATAAAAATTAAAACCATTAACTTATATAAAAGTAAAAGAGAATATGAAGCAGACTTCACGATTAAAGGAATTTAAAAAATCGGTTAATAACAAATTTAATGTTTATAACAGCCTGTTTTTAAATTTACCTTACCGACATATAGAGAATGTTGGAATGGTAATTCCTTTAATGCTAGACCAATGTCAAAAAGGACTAAAATCGGGTAAAAGCCCAAAGGAGATTTTAGACGTATTTTTTAAAAACTATTTGGCTATTGATTCCGAAAAGGAGCAAATAGATTTTATGTTTCGTATTATTCAGTACGTAGAACGTCAGGTTGTTTTGTATGATAGTGTAGAAGATGCTGCATTCCCAAAAATATACCAACATACAAGTAATTTATCTATAAAAGACTATTTTCAGTTAATCGATAAAAATAAAAGTTGGGATAAAATAGCAGAAAAATTATCAACCTTTAGTGCAAGATTGGTATTTACGGCTCACCCAACACAATTTTATACACCAGCTGTATTAGATATTATATCAGAATTAAGAACATTAATTTTAGATGATAAGATAGATGAGGTAGATGTAGCTTTACAACAATTAGGCTTAACATCGCTTATTAATTCTAAAAAGCCAACTCCTGTAGACGAGGCTAAAAATATCATACATATTTTAAGAAATGTGTATTATGATGCTGTTGGAGATTTATATGCCTACATAAAGAAAAATATTAGCAATACAGAGCTGCCTTTTGAGAACCATAATATCATGAAATTAGGATTTTGGCCTGGTGGAGATAGAGATGGTAACCCTTTTGTAACAGCAGATATTACAAGTAAGGTGGCAGATGAGTTGCGTATAACATTAATGAAATGTTATTATAACGATTTAAAGAAGTTACAAAAAAAGTTAACTTTTAGTGAGGTACAAGAGTTTGTTAGTAGCTTACGTGCCCAATTGTATACTGCTATGTTTAACCCTAATAAACATGTTAGTTACAATGATATTATAGCACCATTAGAGAAAATTAGAACTATTATCGTAGAAAAATTTCATGGTTTATATTTAGCAGATTTAGATCATTTTATAGATAAAGTTAAAATTTTTAAAACGCACTTTGCTAATTTAGATATTAGACAAGATCACAGTGT
>CALHVB010000100.1 GCA_938039345.1 uncultured Sediminicola sp. | reverse complement strand
AAATAAAGAAAATCCTGTTATTCCAGAAAATAAATCCATTGCTATTATTATTGGAATAAAGTATTTAGCTTTTACAGGAACTGGTACAAACATTAAAAATAGTTCTGTATTAGGGTAAGACATGCCAAAGGCTACTAAAACCCCATAAATAGCACCTGATGCACCTACTGCAGGTATTCTGTAAGAATCAGAAAAATTTTGAGCAGTATTTATTGGAATTACTTCTCCTAACTTATTCACATCTATTCCATACTTACTATTAAGAGCATTGATAATTTCTGATTTCTGTAAACCAGCTTCAACTAATGCATTTAATCCATCATTAAAATAATAATAATTAACTCCCGTGTGTATTAATGCTGCTCCTAAGCCTGCTGAAAAATAAAAGAAAAAGAACTTATTTTTACCCCACATGCGCTCTAATGGAGAACCAAAAGCCCACAAGGCATACATATTAAACACAATATGCATTAAACCACCGTGCATAAACATATGCGATGCTATTTGCCACAACTGAAAATTTTCGTTCTTTGGAAACCAAAGCGAAAACCATTGATACATTTGATCTCCGTATAATTGTGTTGCCACAAAAAACAATACGTTAATAATAATCAAATGTTTTACTGCATCTGTTATTCTACCCATCTATATAAATTTTTTATCAATATCGTTCTCCGTTATGGTAACATAAATTGTTTTATTAAACGGACTAACCATTGGTTCCTTACAAGCAAACAAATCGTTTACTAAAGCTAACTGAGAATCTTTATCTAGTACTTCTCCTGTTTTTACAGCAAGAGATTTACTTAATGTTTTTGCTAAAATATCGGTTTGAGAAAAACTATCCCCAACAAAATCTTCTTGATAATCGGATATTAACTGATCTATTAATATTCCTACTTCACTTTCTGCTACTAATAAAGGAACACCTGTAATTTCTATTTCTTCTTCTTTTAATTTACTAAAAGCAAAACCTATATTTATTAAACTCTCTTTTATTTCCTTTATAATATTCATATCTGTTTTAGAAAATGAAATTACTAATGGAAATAATAACTGCTGACTTACAGCTTCTTTTATTGTTATATCTTTTAAAAACTTCTCGTAAAGCACACGTTGATGCGCTCTACTTTGATCTATAACTATCATTCCAGATTTAATAGTTGTTACTACATATTTTCTTCTTAACTGAAATGTTGTTGTTGTAACTTCTACTGGCGCCGTATCTTCATCAAAAATAGAACTAGTAATACTATCAGATTCAAAAGTTACACTACTAAAATTAGTATCTTTCCCTACTTTAGACTCTAAGCCTACATACATATTCTCCCATCCTTTTGTAGATGGTTTTTGATAATTTCCAGAATTATTAGTGCTTACTTTTTTAGGTGTTGCAGTTTCTGCAAATGGATTAAAATTAGCATCTACTTCTACTTTGGGTAATTCTACCGCTTTTTTTTGATACTCATAAGGCGTATCTAAATTTTGGTCTTGCTCAAAATCTAATGCCGGAATTACATTAAACTGCCCTAAACTGTGTTTTACTGCAGACCTAAGTATAGCATATAAAGTATGCTCATCATCAAACTTTATTTCTGTTTTAGTAGGATGAATGTTAATATCTACAGATGCAGGGTCTACTTCTAAATACAAAAAATACCCTGGAAAATGCCCTGGTTTTATAAGCCCTTCAAAAGCTGATGTTATTGCATGATGCAGGTATGGACTTTTTATAAATCTATTATTTACAAAGAAAAACTGTTCTCCTCTACTCTTTTTAGTAAACTCTGGTTTACTTATGAATCCTTCTATTTTAACCACCTGCGTTTCTTCATTTACAGGTACTAATTTCTCGTTTGTTTTACCTCCAAAAATATTAACTATTCGCTGTCTGTAATTAGATACAGGTAAATTAAACAACTCGTTTCCATTATTATAGAACTGAAATTGAATATTTGGATGCGCTAAGGCAACTCTATGAAACTCATCGGTAATATGTCTTAATTCTACCTGATTAGATTTTAAAAAATTACGTCGGGCTGGTATATTAAAAAATAAATTTTTTACAGCAAAAGAAGTTCCCTTTGGTGTTACGGTTACATCTTGGGTTATTACTTTACTTCCTTCTATTTTTATATGGGTGCCAACATCCTCTGCTTCTGGCTTTGTTTGCAATTCTACATGGGCAATAGCAGCAATAGAGGCTAAAGCTTCTCCTCTAAAACCCTTGGTATCTAAATTAAATAAATCTTCTGCATTTCTAATTTTAGATGTTGCATGGCGCTCAAAACTAATACGCGCATCAGTAGCACTCATACCCACACCATTATCAACTACCTGAATTAATAACTTGCCTCCTTCTTTAATAATTAATTTGATAGACGATGCTTTTGCATCTATAGCATTCTCTATTAATTCTTTAACAACGGATGCTGGTCGCTGTACCACCTCCCCTGCTGCTATTTGGTTAGCAACATGATCTGGCAATAATTTTATAATATCTGCCATTAATTAAAACTGAGTAAAAATAGATAAATCAAAATCGATTATATAAAGGAAAATAAAAACTAAGATTGCAATAATAATACCTAACCTAATCTTTAAATTTCGGTCGGCTTTATTTTTTACATCATCTAAAACATTATTAATTTTTCCTTTTAAACCTCTGGTAGTATGTGCGGTACTCCTATATCTATCTAACTTATGTTCTATCTTATACGGACTACCTTCTCCTTTATCATCATAAAAACGAGGAGAGTAATTAAACTCTTTGTTTTTTCTTAACTTAGTAAACTTTCCTATAAAACCCATTATTTCAAAGTTACTTAAAATCAGAAAATATGCTACAAATAGTATGCTAAAATTGTTAACAATAAAAAATGTTCATTTTTATTGTTAAAACGGTATAATTAATAAATACTAACTACAATTACCCTAGAGCAGCCATCTTAATTGCAGCTATAGCTGCCTCTGTTCCTTTATTACCATGAACACCACCACTGCGATCTATAGCTTGCTGTATATTATTATCTGTTAACACACAAAAAATAACAGGCGTATCTGTTTGTAAATTAAGGTCTTTTATACCTTGTGCGGTTGCACTACAAACAAAATCGAAATGCTTTGTTTCTCCTTGTATTACACTCCCAATAACAATAACTGCATCTACTTTTTGTGTAGCAATCATTTTTTTTGCTCCAAACACCAATTCAAAACTACCAGGAACATTCCAAGAAATAATATGCTCTTTACTAGCTCCACAATCTATTAAAGCACTAATAGCACCATCGTAAAGTCCTTCCGTAATTTCTGTATTCCATTCAGATACAACAATCCCAAACCGAAAATCTTTCGCGCTTGGGATTGTTGTTTTATCGTAAACCGATAAATTTTTATGAGCCGTAGCCATAAGTATATATATTATTTAGACATTCCTATAAAAACATCTATAGTTTTAGCTTCTTCAGATTTAGAGAACTCTTCTTTAATTCTTTCAAAAAACGCTAGCGCTTTCCCTTTATTTTCTAACTCTAATGCTACAACACCTGCTTTGTATAAAAACTTAGGTGTAGTATAATCATTTGTATTGTGAGAAATAGCTTTTTCATAGTATCCTAAAGCATCTTCTGGCTGGTTTAATTGTACAAAAGCATCACCTATACCACCTTTTGCTAAAGCTCCTAAAATAGCATCATCCGAAGAAAAATCTTCTAAATAAGAAATTGCTTCTTGGTATTTCTGCATATTTAAATATGCCATTCCTGCAGAATAACTAGATAAATTTGCTGCTTTAGTTCCGCTATACTCTTCTATAATATCTAAAAAGCCATATTTACCTTCTGCTCCGTTTAATGATAGTGTAAACAAAGAATCTTTCTCTGTTGCACTTTCTAAAGCTTGATTAAAATATTGCTGTGGATAATATAATTCGTTCTGTGCACTTATTTCTTTAGGTTTAGATACAAACTGGTTGTATGCTAAATAACCTAAAACGGCAACAGCTATAACACCAATAAAGCCAAGAATATAATTTTGATTTTGAGAAACCCACTCTTCGGATTTGGAAGCACTCTCGTCTAAAGTATTAAATACTTCTGCTGTTGTGCTTTCTTGCTCATCAACTATAATTTCTTCTTCTACGTTCTTTGGTTTATATCCTCGCTTCTTGTATGTTGCCATTTTTCATTTTATTAATCGCGCAAAAATAAAGTTTTTATTGAATTTTGGAAGCTTATTTATTCGATATTTTTCGATATTTTGCACCTTATTAAGTAAAAAAGCTATTTCTAGGGCTTTTCTCTTACTTAAGAATATAATTATAAAGCTTAAAACAAATTAAATATTTTACATTTTATCTGCTTTACAAGTAAGATATTCAAAATTAAAATTCCATTTTTATCATTACCATAGAATGTTTCTAAAAAAATTATCCCTATTAAATTATAAAAATTTTTCGTCTCAAGATTTTAATTTTGATGCTAAAATAAACTGCTTTGTGGGGAGCAATGGCATTGGAAAAACAAATATTTTAGATGCCATATACCACCTTTCTTTTAGCAAAAGTTATTTTAACCCTGTAGCAACACAAAACATTAAGCACGGAGAAGATTTTTTTGTGATTGATGGTGAGTTTGAAAAAAATGACAGGGCAGAAAAAATACTTTGTAGCCTAAAAAAGGGAATGAAAAAAGTGGTAAAACGCAATGGTAAAGCTTACGAAAAATTCTCGGACCATATTGGTTTTTTACCTTTAGTTATTATATCTCCTGCCGATAGCAATTTAATTACAGAAGGCAGCGATACCCGTAGAAAATTTATTGATGGTGTTATTTCCCAATCCGATAAAGCTTACCTACAAACAATTATAAAGTATAATAAAATACTATCGCAGCGTAATTCTTTATTAAAATATTTTGCGGCTAACCACACTTTCGACGCTACTACTTTAAGTGTATACAACGAACAATTAGAACAATTTGGTACAGAAATTTTTAATAAAAGAATAGCTTTTTTAGATACTTTTATCCCCATTTTTAAAGCGCAATACGCTGCAATATCTGGAGGTAAAGAAGAAGTAAACATTACCTATGACAGTAAATTATTAGATACCGATTTACTTACCTTGTTAGAGAATAATTTAGAAAAAGATAGGGCGCTACAATATACTAGTGTTGGTATACACAAAGACGATCTAAGCTTTAAAATAACCGAATACCCAGTTAAAAAATTTGGGAGCCAAGGACAACAAAAATCATTCTTAATAGCACTAAAATTAGCACAGTTTAATTTTATAAAAGAACAAGCAAAAACAACACCTATACTGCTTCTAGATGATATTTTTGATAAGTTAGATGAAAATAGAGTAGCGCAAATTGTAACTTTGGTTGATAATGATAATTTTGGGCAAATTTTCATAAGCGATACACATGCAGAACGAACCGAAAATGTGGTAAAAACAATACATCAGTCTTATAAAATATTTAAGTTATGAAAAAGTATTTTTTTCTGATTTACCTTTTAATAGTAAGCAGTTGTGCTTCTAAAATCTCTAAAGAAGATATTTCTTATTTAAATGGATACTGGGAAATAAGTAAGGTTACTTTCCCCGACGGTTCTTCTAAAGACTACAAAGTTAACAGTAGTATAGACTATATTAAAGTTGATAATTTAAAAGGTTATAAAAAGAAAGTACAGCCCACATTAAATGGTTCTTATATAACTACCAATGATGCCGAATCTTTTACTATCTTTATAAACGAATCTGTTTTTGAAATCTATTACAAAAACAATTTAAGCGAATGGAAAGAACGTATCATAAAACTTTCTAAAGACCATTTTGCTGTCATGAATGAAGAAGGTATTATTTATGATTATAAAAAATACATACCTATTAATGTAGAAAAGTAATGATTAAAAGAAAAAAAGAGAACATACCATTAAGTGAGGCTTTGCAAGATTTTATTACTGTAAATAAATTACAAAAGGGAATTGATAGTGTAAACGTAAAAGAAGCTTGGGTAAACCTTATGGGAAAAGGTGTAAATAACTACACCACTGCTGTAGAATTACGAAGTAGCACACTTTTTGTTTCCTTATCTTCCTCTGTTCTTAGAGAAGAGTTAAGTTATGGTAAATCTAAAATAATTACCATGCTTAACGAGGAATTAGGAAAAGAAGTTATAACCAAAGTAGTATTGCGATAAACAAAAAAACCTCCAAGAACAATATCCTGAAGGTTTTGCAAAACTATAATAATATTTTCTAGTATATTTCTCTACCTGAAAAATGAAAAGCTCCTTCTATAGCTGCATTTTCATCACTATCTGATCCGTGTACTGCATTTTCTCCTATTGATGTAGCATACAATTTACGAATAGTACCATCTGCCGCTTCTGCTGGGTTTGTTGCACCAATTAATGCTCTAAAATCCTCCACAGCATTATCTTTTTCTAAAATAGCAGCAACAATAGGTCCCCTAGTCATAAATTCAACTAAATCTCCATAAAAAGGGCGCTCTTTATGTACACTATAAAATTCTTGCGCATCTCTCTTACTAAGTTGCGTATATTTCATAGCAACAATTTTAAATCCTGAAGCTGTAATTTTCTCTAAAATACCACCAATATGCCCATTTTCTACAGCATCTGGTTTAAGCATGGTAAACGTTCTATTTCCTGACATTTATTTAATTTTTATGCAAAAGTACATTTTATTAATTAAGACACAAAGCCTAATAGTTTTGTTGTATTTTACTTAACATTTCTCCATTGTCTCCCTTCATCATAAAAGATATTTGTTTGTTCTTAAAATTAAATTGTAATACTCCAAAGCTCTTTTTAGAAACAACCTTACCTACTCTATATGGGTTATACTCACTAGAAAAACTAGAATAAGAATGTGTAAGTCCGCTACCTGTAAAATCTATTAAAGGATAAGACAAGTCTTCTACTTTTGTTTTAGAAAATTCTGAAATATGCCTATCTCCAGAAATAATACTAACGCCTTTTGCTTTAGAATTTGCTATTAACTGCTTTAATTTATCTACCTCGTGCGGAAAATTACCCCAACATTCGAACCCATGTTTATCAGATAAAAACTGAATACTACTCACCAGTATATTAAAATCTGCCTTTGAGTTTTTTAATTCACTCGCCAGCCAATTCCATTGTTTTTCTCCTAAAATTGTACCCTCTCCATATGTATTAGGTTTATATCTTTTTTTTGTTGCGGTATCTGGTGCAAGTGCTGTTCTAAAATACCGTGTATCTAAAACTATAACCTTTATTTTATTATTGGCGTAATTATGTGCTGCATATACCCCTTACCTATCTCTCCTTACATCGTTTTTAGGTACCCCCATAAAGTTTAAGAACTCTTG
>CALHVB010000099.1 GCA_938039345.1 uncultured Sediminicola sp. | reverse complement strand
TAATGAGCGAATGGGAAAGTAAACTCAAAGCCATAATAGAAGAAACTAAAGGTGAAAATGTAACAAGTTTAGCTGGTGTTCCCTCTTGGATGTTGGTGTTATTAAATAATGTATTAGAAGATACGGGAGAGCCTCATCTTTTTAATGTTTGGAAAAACCTAGAAGTTTATTTTCATGGCGGAGTAAGTTTTGAGCCTTATAGAGAACAGTACAAAAAGTTATTACCGCGTAGAGATTTTAATTATTACGAAATCTATAATGCATCCGAAGGGTCGTTTGCAATCCAGGATAGAAACAAAGCAGACGATTTATTACTAATGTTAGATTATGGTATTTTTTACGAGTTTATACCTATGGATACTTATGGTACATTAGAACAAAAAGTTATTCCTTTATGGCAAGTTAAAAAACATAAGAACTATGCAATTGTAATTACCACAAATGCAGGCTTATGGCGTTACAAAATAGGAGATACGGTGCGCTTTACTTCGTTGAGTCCTTACAGGATAAAAGTAACGGGTAGAACAAAACACCATATTAATGTTTTTGGCGAAGAATTAATTATAGAAAATGCAGAGCAAGCATTAAAAAATACATGTAAAAAAACAGGAGCAGAAATTAAAGATTATACCGCAGGGCCCATATTTATGGTAGGTAAAGAAAAAGGAGGCCACGAATGGATTATAGAGTTTAGAAAACCTCCTAAAGAGATTCATTATTTTGTAGAGTTGTTAGATAATGCGCTAAAGGCTTTAAATTCTGATTACGAGGCTAAAAGATATAATAATACAACGCTAAATATGCCTACAGTGCATATAGCTAGAGAGAATTTGTTTTACGATTGGTTAAAGCTAAATGGTAAGCTTGGTGGGCAACATAAAATACCAAGATTATCTAATAAAAGAGATTATATCGAAGAATTACTTACGCTGAACAAATAAAAATTGCTTTTCGTCGTTTTATAGCAAACTTTAAGTTTATTAACCTTAATTTAACAAAGAGAGGTTTATAAAAGTAATAATTGTTTAATGCTGTTTTATTTGGCACAACAATTGATTTGAACACTACATCAATTTGAAAGAAAACTATTATTAATCAACTTAAAAACTATTATTATGGCAGAAAGGCTAGTTGTTTTATCAGATATGTGGGGAGCTAAGAAGGGTTTGTGGATTACTTCTTATTTAGGATATTTACAACAACATTTTGATATTGTTTTTTATGATTGTCAGCAGTTAGCAGATATTAATTTAATTGTAGATACAGAAAAAAATATTCATAACGAATTTGTTAAGGAAGGCGGAATAGATGTAGCTGTGGCGCATTTACTAAAGAAAGAAGAAGGACAGAAACCAAGTAGGTATTTGGCTTTTAGTATGGGTGGAACCATTGCTTGGAAAGCTGCATTAAAAGGTTTGCCAATGAAATCATTGTACGCTGTTTCTCCCACAAGAGTTCGTTTAGAAACAGAAAAAATAGCTTGCGAGCATACTTTGGTTTATGGTGCTAATGATCAGTATAAACCAGGAGAAGAGTGGGCTGGTAAATTGAAAACAAAAATGGAAGTAATTCCAGGTTTTGGACACGAACTTTATTCGGATGAAAAGATGATAAAGAAAGTATGCCAAGATTTACTACAGAATGTAATAAAAAAGCAGTTTCAAGATTAAGAAACTGCTTTTAATTTTTTTATGGTTTCATAAGAGAGTTTTTTCTCTGCGTATGATTTGGTAACCTTAAATTGTTTTTCGTCGCTACTAGGCATCTCAAACATAGCGTCTGTGAATATGGCTTCGCATAAAGAACGAAGACCTCTTGCTCCTAATTTATACTCAATAGCTTTTTGTACAATATAATCTAAAGCTTGTTCTGTAATATTGAACTCAATTTCATCCATTTCAAACAACTTTTCATATTGTTTTATAATGGCATTCTTAGGTTCTGTAAGAATAGCTCTTAAGGTTTTCTCGTCTAACGGATTCATGTGTGTTAATACAGGAAGTCTACCAATAATTTCAGGAATTAAACCAAATTCTTTTAAATCTCTTGGAATAATGTATTGTAATATATTGTCTTCATCTATATTTTCATCTGCCTTAGAAGCGCTATAACCAACTGCTTGCATATTTAAACGCTTAGTAATGGCTCTTTCTATACCATCAAAAGCACCTCCGGCAATAAATAATATATTTTCTGTATTTACTTCAATAAATTTTTGGTCTGGATGTTTTCTACCTCCTTTTGGTGGTACATTTACCACGGTTCCTTCTAATAATTTAAGAAGGCCTTGTTGTACACCTTCACCAGATACATCTCTGGTAATAGAAGGGTTGTCGCTTTTACGTGCTATTTTATCAATCTCATCAATAAAAACAATACCACGTTCTGCTTTTTCTAAATTGTAATCTGCTGCTTGTAATAAACGCGTAAGAATACTTTCTACATCTTCACCAACATAACCAGCTTCTGTTAATACAGTAGCATCAACAATAGCCAAAGGAACATTTAACATTTTTGCAATGGTTTTAGCCATTAATGTTTTTCCTGTGCCTGTTTGCCCTACCATTACAATATTACTCTTTTGTATTTCAATATCGTCGCTAGGATTCTTAGGTTGTAATAGTCTTTTATAGTGGTTATATACAGCCACAGACATTACTTTTTTGGTACGTTCTTGTCCTATTATAAAAGTGTCTAAAAAGCTTTTTATCTCTTTAGGTTTTTTTAAAACTAATTCAGAAGATAAATCATCTGCTCTGGATTGGCTAGATTCTTCTGCCACAATACCATGAGCTTGCTCTATACATCTATCACATATATGTGCATCTAAACCAGCTATTAATAAATTAGTCTCTGGTTTTTTTCTTCCGCAAAAAGAGCATTCTAAGTTTTCTTTTGACATAAATACTATTCTCTAATGTTTAGAAATATAATAACGAAAAACTATTGCTTTTGTTTTTATGTTTCTTAACTTTTGTCTTGTTTATTGTTACTCCCTTACTAGAATTTCATCAATCATACCATATTCTTTGGCTTCATTGGCTTTCATCCAGTAATCTCTATCACTATCATTACTTACTTTATCGAAATCTTGTCCAGAATGTTTCGAAATTATTTGATATAATTCGTCTTTAAGTTTTAAAATTTCTCTTGCTGTAATTTCAATATCACTTGCTTGTCCTTGTGCGCCTCCTAAGGGTTGGTGAATCATAACTCTAGAATGAGTTAGTCCGCTACGTTTACCTTCTGCACCAGCACATAATAATACGGCACCCATAGATGCTGCCATTCCTGTGCAAATAGTAGCTACATCTGGTTTTATAAACTGCATAGTGTCGTAAATTCCAAGACCCGCATAAACACTGCCTCCTGGAGAGTTAATGTATATTTGAATGTCTTTACTAGCATCTGCACTTTCTAAAAATAACAGTTGAGCCTGTACAATGTTGGCAACATGGTCATTAATTCCAGTCCCAAGGAAAATAATACGATCCATCATTAATCTAGAGAAAACATCCATTGCTATAGCATTTAGCTGTCTTTCTTCAATAATATTAGGTGTCATATTTGTTGGGTACATACTACTCATGATTTTATCATAGTACATGCTGTTAATCCCTTGGTCTTTTATAGCGTAGTTTTTAAACTCTTTTCTGTAATCCATAGATTTTGTTTCGTTTTTTAAGACAAAAAAAGTGTCGAAAGTTACCTTCCGACACTGTAAATATAATTATTTTTAATGAAAGTTATGTTCCATAAACTATTATATTAAATGGTATTTCTGTATGTTAATTTACAGAATTCCATATTAAAATAGTTTATCCGTAAACTTCCTTTACAAAGTTTTCATAAGTAACTTCTTTAGTTTTTAAGTTAGCTTTTTCTTTGTATAAAGTAATTAGTTTTTGACTCATTAACTGCTCAGACAAACGTTTAACCTCGTCTTGGTTAGAAAGTACTCTGCCAGCGATATTTTCTAATTCTTCTTCAGCAGGGTTTAACTGTCCAAATTGTGCCATTTGAGTTTTTATAAAACCTTTAGCAAATTCTTTAAGCTCATCAATCTGTACTTGTAAATTGTTTTCGGTAATTATTTTACCTTCAATTAACTGGTAACGAAGTCCTTTTTCTGATTTAGTATATTCTTCACTAGCTTCGTCTTCTGTAAGAGGTTTTTCGCCAGTTGTCTGAATCCATTTTTTTAGGAATTCAGATGGAAGTTCAAATTTTGTATTTTCTATAAAATGCTCAGTAACATCATTTAGAAGTTTTTGATCAGACTGTTGTTCAAACTGCTTTTCAGAATCTTCTTTTATCTTAGCTTTTAATTCTTCTGCAGAAGTAACGCTATCTTTTCCGAATAATTTATCAAATAATTCTTGATCTAAAGCAGCTGGTTCTCTTTCGTTAATTTCTTCAATAGTAAAAGTAACCTCTACATCTAAATCTTTACTTTTTTCAGCATCAATTCCTAAAGCACTTGTAAGCGTATGATCTTCTTTAAATAGTCCTTTTGTTTTTAAAGTAATTACGTCTCCAGCTTTTTTGCCAACTAAGCTGTCTATTGCTTTTTTGCTTTTAAGCTTATCTAACTCTAGTGTAGTTTTGTTGTTAATTTCTTCGGCTTCATTTGTAAACACACCAGAAACTTCATCTTTTTTGCTTACTTCTTCTTTACTGATAAGTTTTCCGTATTGTTTTTGAATACGCTCCACTTGCTCATCAATCATTTTATCATCAGCAACTATAACATAATGTGTAATTGCTTTTTTAGATTTTATAGCAACATCAAAACTAGGAGCTAAACCTAATTCAAATTCAAAATCTAATTCATCTGCATCCCAGTTAAAGTTATCTTGTTGCTTTGGAAGTGGATTTCCTAAAACATCTAACTTTTCTTCTGTAAGATATTTGTTAAGATTGTCTTGTAAAAGTTTGTTTACTTCATCTACTAATACAGCCTTTCCGTATTGCTTCTGAATTAAACCCATAGGAACTTGTCCTTTTCTAAAACCAGGGATATCTGCTTTTTTTCTATAGTCTTTAAGAATGTTCTCTACTTTTTCCTTGTAATCGTCTTTTGTAATAGCAACTTTTACAACAGCATTTAACTCGTCAATCTGCTCTTTTGTAATATTCATCTCTTATATTGAATTTTGCATAAATAAAATGGGCTGCAAAAATAATACATTTTAATAAGTCGGGCAAGTTTTTAAAATACTGAATTTCAATAGCCTAACTTATCTTTTTTTATCTTCCTTTAAGATAGAAAATAATATAGATTGTAGAAAGGATAAAAGAAGGCTAAAAAGTAGTGCCCACCAGATACTATTTACAGTAAAACCAGCAATAAAACTATCTGCTAAAACTATAATTAAGGCATTTACGATTAGTAAAAATAAGCCTAAGGTTATAATGGTTATTGGTAGCGTAAGTATAACTAATATTGGTTTTACAATAAAGTTTAAAAGACTTAATACTACAGCAACAATAATAGCTGTTGTGTAGCTGTCTACGCCAACTCCTGGTAGTACTTTAGATAAAATAACAACGGCAATAGCGCTTAAGAGTGTTTTTAATATAAATTTCATATGTTTTTTTAGTTTGTTTATGACAAAAAATATGCCAACATAAATACTATTAAAACTACAATATTATTACGAGATAATAAATTCTAGCGATTTGCTATAAAATTGTTTAGGATTTTCTGCATGTAACCAATGTCCTGCATTATCTATAGTTGCTACTTTTGCCATTGGAAAATGTAGTTGTATAGTGTCGAAATCATGAGGAGATATGTATTCTGAACGGTCTCCTCTTAAAAAAAGTGTAGGCTTATTGTAAGTCTCTGTTGCTGCTATGTTTTCGCCTATTTCTTCCATTTTGTTGCTTAGGATGTCTAGGTTAATGCGTAAGCCAAGCATTTCTTTTTCTTTCCAGTATAAGTTTTTTAATAAGAACTGTCGTGTGCCAAAATCTGTAATCTCTAGGGCTAGTTTAGCATCGGCTTCTTTTCTAGAGCTTAGTAATTCTGGTTTAAGGTTTGTTAAGGCATTTATAATAATGTTATGATGAGGAGGATAGTATTTTGGAGCAATATCTGCTACAATTAATTTTGCTACTAATTCTGGATATTTGGTAGCAACCTGCATAGCTGTTTTGCCTCCCATAGAATGTCCTAACAATATAATATTTGAGAGTTTGTAGTGCTGGCAGTAGTTATAGATGTCTTCTGTTAGGTAATCGTAATTAAAATCATCTGAATGAAAGCTTTTGCCATGATTTCGCTGGTCTACTAAATGTACTTCGTAACCTTGAGTAGCATATTGTTTTCCTAGAGTTTTCCAGTTATCAGACATGCCTAAAAATCCATGAAGAATTAAAAAAGGCTTGCCTTCGCCAATAATATTAGAGTGTAATAGTTGCATTATTTTAATTTATTTAAATACATGTTTACTACGTTTTCTAAGCCTAAGTACAAGGATTCGCTAATAAGTGCATGTCCTATAGATACTTCTAGTAGGTTAGGAATATTGTCTTTAAAGTATTTAATGTTATCTAGATTTAAATCATGACCAGCATTAATTCCTAAGTTTAATTTAGAAGCTACTTTTGCAGCTTCTGTAAAAGCAGTTACGCTATTTTTATTGCCTTTTTCGTAGTCTTTGGCGTAGCTTTCAGTATATAATTCTATTCGGTCGGTACCAGTTAATGCAGCTCCTTCAATCATTTTTATGTCTGCATCTACAAAAATGGAAGTTCTAATTCCGTTTTTTTTAAACGTACTAATAACCTCCGTTAAAAAATCTTTGTTAGTAATTGTATCCCAACCTGCATTCGATGTTATAGCATCAATACCATCTGGTACTAGAGTAACTTGTGTAGGTTTCGTTTCTAAAACTAAGTCTATAAATTTAGGAATAGGATTTCCTTCTATATTAAATTCTGTAGTAACAATTTTTTTTAAATCTCTTGTATCCTGGTATCTAATATGTCTTTCGTCTGGTCTTGGGTGTATTGTAATTCCTTCTGCTCCAAAAGCTTCTATATCCGATGTTACTTTTACTAAGTTAGGAGTGTCTCCACCTCTAGAATTTCGTAAAGTAGCTATTTTATTAACGTTTACGCTTAATTTAGTCATTTTTTTAAAAGAGTTTAAAACAATAACAAAAATACAAAGTTAAGGGTCGCTTTTTGCGATTTAAAATTAGTATTTTGCATTATATTTTTAAGTTATGCAGATTCAATCAAATATTAATAATACAATTCCAATGTTTACCGTTGGAGAACCCATAGAAAATGCAATTAAGTTTTTTAATGATACCACCTTTTCACATGTAGCAATTGTAGAAGATAACAGGTTGCTGGGCTTATTAAATGAAAATGATTTAGAGGTTTTTGAGGTAAACAAGAAGATTGAGGATTATAAGTATAATTTTGAATCTTTTTTTGTGCGTAAAGAAACATCATGGTTAGATGTTTTAGAGGCTTTTGCTAGAAATGAAGCTAATTTGGTGCCAGTTTTAAACGAAAAAGACCAAGTTTTAGGGTATTATGATATTGCTGATGTGGTAAGTGTGTTTATAGATACCCCATTTTTTACAGAACCAGGAAGTATTTTAGTTATTGCTAAAGGAGTAAAAGACTATTCTTTTAGTGAAATTGCGCAAATTGTAGAAAGTAATAATACAAAATTGTTGGGCGGTTTTATAACGGGTACTGAAAATGATGTTGTTCAGATAACTATAAAGATGGGAACAACCAACATGAATGAGATTTTACAAAGCTTTAGGCGTTATAATTATAATATTTTATTTGGTAATGGTGATGATCAATTTTTAGAAGATTTAAAACAACGATCAGATTATTTAGATAAATATTTAAACGTATAATAAAGAATATGAAGGTAGCGATTTACGGTAAAACGTATAATGAGGAGACATTAGCTTATGTTGTAGCTCTTTTAGATGAGTTAAATAAAGAAAAAGCTAAAACCTATATAGAAGAGGAGTTTTACACATTTTTATCTACGCACCAAGATGTGGGTTTGTATGATGTTTTTACAGAAACAAAAGGTTTGGATAGTTCTTTTGATTTGTTTGTAAGTTTTGGTGGTGATGGTACCATATTAAGAGCTGTAACTTATGTAAGAGAGTTAGAAGTGCCAATAATTGGTGTTAATACAGGACGTTTGGGTTTCTTGTCAACATTTAATAAAGAGAATGTAAGGAAATTGGTAAAAGAGTTTGTTTCCGGAGCATATACCATAGTAGAAAGAAGTCTTGTAGAAGTTAGTGCAGATTGGAATATGGAAAATTTTGGAGGTTTAAATTTTGCATTAAATGAAGTTACAATAAGTAGAAAGGATACCACTTCTATGATTACAGTAGAAACTCATTTAAATGATGAGTATTTAACATCGTATTGGGCAGATGGGCTTATTGTTTCTACACCTACGGGTTCTACAGGGTATTCGCTTAGTTGTGGAGGGCCAGTAATAGAGCCAACAGCAAAATCATTAGTTCTAACTCCTATTGCACCTCATAATTTAAATGCCAGACCTTTAGTGGTTTCAGACGATACAGTTATTAGGTTACGCGTGTCTGGTAGAGAAGAAAGTCATTTGGTTTCTTTAGATTCTAGAATTATAGCCATAGAAAATGGTAGAGAAATTGTGATAAAAAAAGCTGGTTTTACAGTTAAAATGGTAGAGTATACTTCAGAGAGTTTTCTTAAAACATTGAGAAATAAATTATTGTGGGGAGAAGATAAGCGTAATTGAAACCCTTTTGAAACAATAAATAAAGTTAAAATATGTTTATCAAAAAGAGAACATGAATATAATAATTAGTGTAATATCCTGTAATTGTTATATTTGCAAACTTTAAATTTTATGAGATTATTTGTTGTAATAGGTTTAATGTTGTTTTTTGGAGCAATAAATGCGCAGACTTATGAAGTAGGTGTTTTTGCAGGAGGAACAAATAATATTGGTGATGTTGGAAGAACTAATTTTATATTGCCTTCTGGACCCGCTTTTGGAGGTTTGTTTAAGTGGAATAAGAGTAAGCGATATGCTTGGAGAGCCAGTATAATGTATGGGGAGTTTACCGCAGATGATTCTAAATCTAGTATATCGTCTAGGGAGCAGAGAAAGTTATTGGTGAAAAATTCTGTATTAGAATTTTCAGCAGGTTTAGAAGTGAATTTTGTAGAGTATAATTTACATAAGTTAGGACCTGCATTTACACCGTATTTGTATACAGGTATAACTTATTTTAGATACGATTATAATTATTTTGATGTAGGTGTCTTGCAAGATGCAAATCAAAAAGATGGTACATTTGCAATACCAATGGTAGTTGGTTTTAAAAAAAGAATAAGTCAGTTTTTAATATTAGGAGGAGAAATAGGAGCAAGATATACCTTCACGGACAATTTAGATGCTAGTAATCCTGAAAAATTAGAATTGGTAGATATTAATGGAATACCTTTTGAACCAAGAATTGGAAATATTTTAAGTGATGATTGGTATGTTTTTTCAGGACTCACATTAACCTATACTTTTGGAAGAAAACCCTGTTCCGATTGTTTTGAGTAACAAAATATGAATAACACAATAGAAGAAATTAATAAATTAAATTTACCCAAGCATTTAGCTATTATCATGGATGGTAATGGAAGATGGGCAAAAGGTAAAGGTAAATTACGAGTGTTCGGGCATGAAAATGGGGTTAAAACAGTAAGGTCTACAGTAGAGAGTTGTGCCAAAATAGGTATAAAGTATCTTACGCTATATACTTTTTCTACCGAAAATTGGAATAGACCTAAGCTAGAAGTAGAGACTTTAATGCGACTTTTGGTTTCTTCATTACGTAAAGAAGTTAAAACTCTTAACAAAAACAACATTTGTTTTAATACAATCGGGAATTTAGAATCTTTACCCGGGAAAGCTCAAAAAGAGATTAAGGAAGTTATAGCTAAAACCAGTGAAAACACTGGTATGACTTTAACTTTGGCATTAAGTTATGGGTCTAGAGAAGAGCTTGTAAATGCTATAAAAAACATAAGTGTCAAAGTTAAAAATAATATAATTTCTCCTGAAAATATTGATGAAACCATTATAAATACCCATCTTTACACGCACAATTTGCCAGATGTAGACTTGCTTATTCGTACCAGCGGTGAGCATAGAATAAGTAATTTTTTACTTTGGCAGATAGCCTATGCGGAGTTATATTTTATAGATGTACTTTGGCCAGATTTTAAAGAGCACCATTTGGTAGGCGCAATTATAAATTACCAAAACAGAGAACGAAGATTTGGAAAAACGAGCGAACAACTTAACTAGAGATATGAAAAGATTCATGTCCTTTGAATCCCTAACTACAACAATCCTATTATTTTTTATAACAGTATTTTCTTATGGACAACAAGTTTCCTATGAAAATGGTAAAAAGTATATATTAGGAGGTATAGAGGTAACCGGATTAAAAAGTTACAACGAACAAACAGTAAAAACGTATACAGGTCTTAGAAAAGGGCAGCCAATAACATTGCCTGGAGAAGAAATAAGTGCTATAATTAAGAAACTTTGGGGTTTAGAGTTGTTTAGTGATATCAATTTTTATATTACAAAGGTAGAGGGTGATAATGTATTTTTAGAGTTAAATATAAAAGAACGTCCTTCCTTATCTGATGTAACGGTGTACGGTGTTAAAAAAGGAAAGTTAGCCACTATTTTAAAGGATACAGATTTAAAGAAGGGAAAGAAAATAACGGAGAGTTTAATATCTAACACTAAAAATTACCTTCAGAATAAGTATAAAAAGCAAGGTTTTTTAAATGCAAAGGTTACTATAGCTACGGCGGTTGATACTTCTGAAACCAACTCTCGTAAAATGGTTGTTAATGTTAAAAAGGGAGAGAAAGTAAAGGTTAATGATATTGTTTTTGAAGGAAACGAACAGTTGTCAGATAAAAAACTAGCTAAGGCATTAAAAAACACCAAGAAAAGAAAATTTTATAGAATCTTTAAAAGGTCTAAATATATAAAGAACGATTTTAAAGAAGATCTTACTTCATTAGTAGATGCGTATGCTGAAAACGGATATAGAGATGCAAGAATTATTTCTGATACGGTATATAGGGTAGATGAAAATGATGTTACAGTAAAAATTAAAGTAGAAGAAGGAAATAAGTATTTCTTTGGAGATATAGATTTTGTTGGTAATACAGTATATTCTGATAGAACTTTGAATCGTGTTTTAGGGATAAAAAAGGGAGCTACATACAATGGAGTTCTTTTAAAGAAACGAATTGCAGATGACTCTAAGCCAGACCCAGAAGATGTTACAAGTTTATATCAAAATAACGGGTATTTGTTTTCTAATATTAACCCTGTAGAAGTTTCTGCAGTTAACGATACTATTAACTTCGAAATTAGAATAATAGAAGGAAAAGAAACGTTTCTGGATCATGTAACAGTAGTGGGTAATGATAAAACAAATGACCATGTAATTTTTAGAGAACTAAGAACAAAACCAGGTCAAAAATATAACAAGTCAGATATCATAAGAAGTATTAGAGAACTGGGTCAATTAGGGTTCTTTGATGCAGAGCAAATAAAACCAGATATTCAAAACCCAGATCCTAATGCAGGTACCGTAGATGTAGCTTATAGTTTGGTAGAATCTGGATCTAGTCAAATAGAATTACAAGGAGGCTACGGTGGTGGTGGTTTTATTGGTACTTTAGGACTTTCTTTTAATAATTTTTCTTTAAAGAATATTTTCAACGGGGAAGCTTATAAGCCCGTGCCAATGGGTGATGGGCAATCTATGGCACTACGTTTACAAGCAAGTAGGTCTTTTAGGGTGTATAGCCTTAATTTTTCTGAGCCTTGGTTGGGAGGTAAAAAGCCAGTGCGTTTTAATATGTCTTTATCTAGAACACAACAGTTCTTAACTCAGAGAGATAGTAGAGGTAGGTTTGTGCCAGACAAGAGTAGGCAATTTGCTATTACAGGAGTATCTTTAGGCTTGGCTAAGCGAGTACAATGGCCAGACGATTTCTTTACAATTTCCCATTCTATAGGCTATCAGTTATATAATTTTAAAGATTATAATATTGGCTTGTTTAATTTTGGAAATGGAAAATCAAATGCGTTATCATATACTTTAGGTATTTCTAGAAATGCAACATCAGGAGGGCAAATATTCCCTAGAGGAGGTTCTAATTTTCAAATAACAGCAAAATTTACTCCACCTTATTCTTTATTTGGTAACAAAGATTTTAAGGGGTTAAGAGATAGGAGTGAAGAATTAACAGATTTACAAAGAACACGTACCTTAACAACTGCTGAAACATCGGAGTTAGAAAGTGTGGAAGAAGAACGTTTTAAATGGTTAGAGTTTTATAAAGTTAAATTTAAAGGAGATTGGTATTCAACCCTAGTAGGTAAATTGGTGTTAAGAACTAATGCTGAGTTTGGTTTTTTAGGAAACTATAATAGTGATATAGGTGATGTAGCTTTTGAGCGCTTTTATGTTGGTGGAGACGGGCAAGGTAATTTTACTTTAGATGGTAGAGAAACAATTGCATTAAGAGGGTATGAAAACCAATCATTAACACCTGTAGACCCCTTAACAGGAAGGTCAGAAGGAGGTATTATATATAATAAGTTTTCTATGGAACTTAGATATCCACTTACATTAAAACCATCTGCATCAATATACGGGTTGGCGTTTTTAGAAGGAGGTAATGCATTTAGAAGTTTCCAAGAATTTGATCCTTTTAAAATAAAAAAATCTGCGGGCGTAGGGGTACGTATATTTATGCCTGCGTTTGGTTTGTTAGGAATAGATTTTGGTTATGGATTTGATCAAGATAATATATCTAATACACCAGGAGCAAACGGTTGGGAAACACATTTTATAATAGGACAACAATTTTAATAATGTATAGAAATTATAGCATAATAGTATTTGCTTGTTTTTAATAGTTTAATTACTTTGGCACGATATTTTCTATACTAATAAACGAAAGCAAAAATGAAAGCAAAAGTTCTTTTAATACTAACCAGCGTATTGTTTTCTGTTTGTGT
>CALHVB010000098.1 GCA_938039345.1 uncultured Sediminicola sp. | reverse complement strand
GTCTTGTAGCACATACTCATCTTGGTATTTAAAGGATATATTGTTCAATGAGATATTAGTATCGAAAGAATTCTTGTATAGGGCATTTTCTTTTTCCGAAATTGGATTTTTAGTTTCTAATATTTCTAAAACACGTTCTGCCGCCGCATTACCTTTTTTAACACCGTAAGAAGCTTTGCTAATTGCCTTTGCGGGAGTTAAAATTTGATAAGCAAGCCCCATATATGTAATAAATAACTCAGGTTTTAAGCTTTTTTCTACTAAGACCATTTGTCCTCCAAACCATAGAATAACACCAATAGCAGCAATACCAAAAAATTCACTGGTTGGAGATGCTAAATTTTGTCGGTTTAATAAACTATTTGAGAATTTAAAAAAACGATGCGTAGAGTTATTAAAAGTATTATTGAATTTAGGTTCGGCATTAAAAGCTTTAATAACTCTTAATCCGCCAAGGGTTTCATCTAAAATAGATAAGAACGTGCCTTGTTCTTTTTGCACTTTATCTGATTTTCTTTTTAAAGACTTACCAATTAATGAAATTAAAAAACCTGATATAGGTAAAAATATAAAAACAAATAGAGTAAGTTTAGGGCTTATAGAAACCATTGCTACAAGTGTAAATATAATTGTTAAAGGTTCTCTAACAATTAATTCTAAAATAGATAGGAAAGAATGTTGAATTTCTAATACATCTGTCGTAATTCTAGCAATGGTGTCTCCTTTTCTTTTTTCAGAATAATATGATAACGGTAGGCTAACTGTTTTTTTATATAAAGCATTTCTTAAATCTTTTAATACACCATTGCGTAAAAATGTAATGAAGTACATAGCTAAATAGCTAAATAAATTTTTAAGAAAGAACATAGATATAACTAGGGCTACCATAAAAACTAATGGATTTCCATTGTTTTCTTTGGATTTTGCGGTAACAAAGTAATTTAAATATTCTAAAACATAATCTTTCGTATGTGAAATACCTTCCCAAATGGGTTTTATATAAACTGGCTCTGTTTGTTTAAATAATACTGCTAACATTGGAAATAAAGAAACCATTGCTAGGGTAGCAAACAGAGCATAAAAAATGTTTGAAATAATATTTAGGACTGCATATCCTTTGTAAGGCTTAGCAAAACGAAGGATTTTTTTAAAATACTCCATTAATTTAATTTCAATTCGGCTAAAATGGTATCAATTTTAGCGTCTACTTGTGCTTCAATAGTTTTAAAATTACTAACATTATCTAAAGTAGTATTGGTACTTATATAAAATTTTATTTTTGGTTCAGTACCACTAGGTCTTGCAGCTACTCTTGTGCCATCTTCTGTTTCGTAAATAAGTACATTAGATTTTGGTAAATCTATTCTTTTTTCTTCACCAGAAATTCTATTTTTAGCAATAGATGTATTGTAATCTTCTATCCATTTTACTTTAGAATCAGCGATAGAAGCAACAGGATTTTCTTTAAAGTCTATTAGCATTTGTTTAATTTCTTCTGCTCCAGACATTCCTTTTTTAGTAATCGAAATTAATTTTTCTTTATATAAACCGTAATCTGCATAACAAGCAATTAAATCTTTGTAGAAAGAACTTCCATTTGCTTTTGCATTAGCTGCGATTTCACATGCTAATAGGGTAGAGGTTACGGCATCTTTATCTCGTACAAAATCGCCTACCATAAAACCAAAACTTTCTTCACCGCCACCAACAAAATCTTGATTAGGGAAATCTTTAATCATTTTACCAATCCATTTAAAGCCAGTTAAAGAAGTTTTGCACTCTACGCCATAAGCTTTAGCTAATTGGCTCATCATTGGTGTAGAAACAATTGTACTTGCAATAAATTCGTTGCCTTTAAATCCTTTTTGTTTGCGTTGGTCTAAAAGAAATTTAGTCATTAATATCATGGTTTGGTTACCATTTAATAATTCCATTTTTCCTTCAGGGTTTCTAACAGCAATTCCTAAACGGTCACTATCTGGATCGGTACCTACAACCATGTCGGCTCCAATTTCTTCAGCTTTTTTTATTGCTAAAGTAAGCGCTTCTGGTTCTTCAGGGTTTGGAGAAATAACAGTTGGGAAGTTACCATCTGGCTTAGCCTGTTCTTCTATAATGGTAACATTATTGTAACCAGCACGTTTTAATACTTCTGGAATAGCTGTTATAGAGGTACCATGCAATGAAGTAAAAACTATTTTAAAATCGTCTTTTCCTTTTGCGTTAAAGCTTCCGTTTTTAACAGAAGTATTTATAAAAGCTTCATCAACTTCAGTATCAATTAATTCTATTAAGTTTTCATCAGCATTGAAATTAATATCCTTAAATTCAAGATTGTTTATTTCTGCAATAATTGCTCCATCTTCAGGCGGTACAATTTGCCCACCATCTGTCCAATATACTTTATATCCATTATATTCAGGAGGGTTATGAGATGCTGTTAAAACAATACCAGCATGACAGTTTAAATGTTTTACAGCGAAAGATAATGCAGGAGTGGTTCTTAATTCTGAAAATAAGAAAACTTTAATTCCGTTTGCAGCAAATACTTCTGCTACTGTTTTGGCTAATGTATCACTATTATTACGACAATCATACGCAATAACTACTTTTATATCTTCGTTAGTGTAAACCTTTTTTAAATAATTACTAAGTCCTTGGGTGTTTTTTCCAAGTGTATATTTGTTAATTCTATTGGTGCCTACACCCATAACACCACGCATACCACCAGTACCAAATTCTAGATTTTTATAAAACCTATCTTTTAGTTCTTCTTGATCGTTTTGTATTAAGTTTTCAATCTCTGATTTGGTTGCTGTATCAAAGGTATCCGTTAACCAACTTTTAGCGGTATGTAAAAAAGTACTCATTTATTTTAGGCTTATAGATTTAAGTGTGTAAAATTACAAAGAATATTGTTTTAATCTAATTAATGAGATTAATATTAGGACACTTATTATGAATAAATAATATGTTGTAGTTTTTTATACTTTAACTTGTTTTTACAAAGCAGATTTATGAGAAATATTTAATTCTTCTGCAATGGTATATCTAGTTTCGTTTTTTCTGGAACGTACCATTATTTCACCTAAAAAACCAGCTAAAAATAATTGTGTTCCTAAAACCATGGAAGTTAGAGATATATAAAATTGAGGCCTATCTGTAATTAAACGCCCTGTTTTGTTTATAACCAATTTATCTATACCTAAGAACAAAGCAAATCCAAAACCAATGATAAACATAAGAACCCCCATGGCTCCAAATAAATGCATAGGGCGTTTTCCAAATTTAGAAACAAACCATATGGTAATTAAATCTAAAAAACCATTAATAAAACGTTCCATGCCAAATTTGGTTTTGCCGTATTTTCTGGCTTGGTGTTGTACTATTTTTTCCTCTATTTTAGAAAAACCAGCATTTTTGGCTAAAACAGGAATATAGCGGTGCATTTCCCCTGATACTTCTATACTTTTTACAACTGTATTTTTATAAGCTTTTAGTCCGCAATTAAAATCGTTTAATTGTACGCCAGATGTTTTCCTAGCTGCCCAATTAAAAAGTTTTGAAGGAATATTTTTTGTAATTATAGAATCGTATCTTTTTTTCTTCCAGCCAGATACTAAATCTAAATTTTGGTCTTTAATTAGAGTATATAGCTCAGGAATTTCCTCAGGATTATCTTGGAGGTCAGCATCCATGGTTATAATTACTTCTCCTTCGGCTTTTTTAAAACCAGCATGTAGTGCTTGTGATTTGCCAAAGTTTTTTAGAAAACGAATTCCTTTTATATTTGAGTTTTTTATAGCTAGTTCCGAAATAATTTTCCAAGACCTATCATTGCTACCGTCATCTATAAAAATGATTTCATAAGAAAAATGATTGGATTGCATAACTTTTACAATCCAATCATGTAGTTCTATTAGTGATTCTTCTTCGTTTAGTAAAGGAATTACTATTGATAAATTCATAGTGCACTTCTGAAATATATTCAAAAGTACAAATTACATATTAATATGTGGGTTTTTGTTTTTTCAAAATTAAACCAGAAATTAATCCAAATACAAGACCTAATAATGTATTAAAAATAAGAATTACAGGGTAAGAAACCCATGCAAACTTTTTTTGCATTTCTCCCATTTGATTTATTTGTTCATCAGTCATTTCTGGATTATTTTCTATCATTTCATTTCTACCAATTTCAAACATTTTATCCATAAAATCTGGTTCAATAAAATTAGATAATACTAAAAAGTAAATAAGACCAATGATAGCACTTATAATAGCTGTTCCTGTACCTATTTTTAAGGCTTCATTTAGTTTTAAGAAATTACTATTAGCTTTTTTGTATTGATAAACAGCAATAAAAATAACAATAGCCGTCATTCCTATTTGTACAGTTTGTATTGCAGCGCCCCTTTCATAATGCATATTCATAGAATATAGCATAATGCCAAAGATTAAACCCGCAGCTCCAAGTATAAGTCCATAATTTAAAGCGTACTTTCCTGTTTTTGGTGTGTTTTCTTCCATTATTTTTGTGTTTTTATTTAGTAGTTAACCTATTAGATACTATTCTTTAAAAAACGTTACACAAATAATGAAATATTTTTTTAATATTTTTTAGTATTTAATAGTAAATTTGATAAAAAGTTGTAAATTTGCAGCTCTAAAATTTAGAGTATTTAAAGTTTATTATAAAGATGAGAAAAGATATACACCCAGAAAACTATAGATTAGTAGCATTTAAAGACATGTCTAATGATGATGTTTTTATTACAAAATCTACAGCAAATACAAAAGAGACTTTAGAAGTAGATGGTGTTGAATACCCATTAATTAAATTGGAAATTTCAAGAACATCTCATCCTTTTTATACTGGTAAGTCTAAATTAATTGATACGGCTGGACGTATTGATAAATTCAAAAACAAATACAAGAAGTTTAGCAAATAATTTCTTAAGCGATATTAAATTATTAAAGTCACGTTTCGATAGTCATCGAAACGTGACTTTTTTTATTTTTACAAAAAAACAATTCTATGAATTATATTCTTTTTGATGGTACTGTTAGGAATGCATTATTACCATTTACATACACAAGACCTGTTGCAGATATTAGAGTAGGGATTTTAACCATTAGAGAAAAATGGGAGAAATATTTGGGAATTACCACCACTACTATTACCGAAGAATATTTATCAGAGAAATACCCAATGGTAGAGATGGAGCAAAATGTATTAATAAATGCATCTTTTTTCCCTAATAAGACTTTGGTTGCTATCATAGAAAATTTAAAGGAGAACGAATTAGTATTGTATAATGATGAAATTATTGCTTTCTATGCAAAAGAAACACAAGAAGAAGTAGATTTTTCTACATATACAGCTATTGAATATAAAGAGGAAGTATTACGAATAGAACACACATGGGATATTTTTTCTAAAAATGGAGCGGCTATACAAGAAGATTTTGAACTTTTAATAGCAGGAAGAAAAAGTAAGCCAATTTCTAAAACGAATACAGTAATTAATCCAGAAAATATATTTCTAGAAGAAGGAGCAAAAGTAGAATGTAGCATTTTAAATGCCTCGGCAGGACCTATTTATCTTGGAGTAGATAGTGAAATTATGGAAGGCAGTATTATTAGAGGAGCTTTTGCATTGTGTAACCATGCGCAAGTAAAAATGGGAGCTAAAATATATGGCCCTACAACAGCTGGGCCGCATTGTAGATTGGGAGGAGAAGTTAATAATTCGGTGTTATTTGCATACTCAAACAAAGGGCACGATGGGTTTTTAGGGAATTCAGTATTAGGAGAATGGTGTAATTTGGGCGCAGATACTAATAACTCTAACTTAAAAAATAATTATGCACAAGTTAGATTGTGGGATTATGATACTGAAGGCTTTGCTAAAACAGGACTTCAGTTTTGTGGCTTAATGATGGGAGACCACAGTAAATGTGGAATAAATACTATGTTTAACACGGGTACAGTAGTGGGGGTAAGTGCTAACATTTTTGGTAGTGGCTTTCCAAGAAATTTTGTCCCAAGTTTTAGTTGGGGAGGAGCATCTGGTTACACAACTTATTTAACTAAAAAAGCATACGAAACGGCAAAAGTAATGATGTCTCGTAGAAAAGTGGAGTTTAATGAGCAAGAAGAAGCTATTTTAAACCATGTTTTTGAGGAAACTAAAAAATGGCGTAAAGAGTAAATATTTTTAATATAGTGCACTTTACATAAGCGGAAATAAAAGATTATTTTATTGTGTAGTATATTTGTAGTCTTAAAATTTGATTAAAAAAAATGGACAAAAAGAAAGTCGCATTTTATACCTTAGGATGCAAGCTTAATTTTTCTGAAACTTCTACAATAGCAAGAAGTTTTGTAGAAGAAGGATTTGAGCGTGTAGATTTTTCAGAAGTCGCAGATATGTATGTTATTAATACTTGTTCTGTAACAGAAAACGCAGATAAACGTTTTAAAACTATTGTAAAACAAGCACAAAAGGCTAACGCAAAGGCTTTTGTAGCAGCAGTAGGTTGTTATGCGCAGTTAAAACCAGAAGAATTAGCAGCTGTAGATGGTGTGGATTTGGTTTTAGGAGCTACAGAAAAATTTAAAATCACAGACTATATAAACGACCTTTCTAAGAATGATTTTGGAGAAGTACACTCTTGTGAAATAGAGGATGCAGATTTTTATGTAGGGAGTTATGCTATTGGAGACCGTACACGTGCTTTTTTAAAGGTGCAAGATGGATGCGATTATAAATGTACCTATTGTACCATACCTTTAGCTCGTGGAATTTCTAGGAGTGATAAACTACAGAATGTTCTAGATAATGCAGCAGAGATAGCATCTAAAGATATAAAGGAAATTGTATTAACAGGGGTTAATATAGGAGATTATGGTAAAGGTGAGTTTGGTAATAAAAAGCACGAACATACCTTTTTAGATTTGGTAAAAGCATTAGATACTGTAGAAGGTATCCATAGGCTTCGAATATCATCCATAGAGCCTAATCTGTTGAAAAATCAAACTATTGATTTTGTAGCGCAAAGCAATTCATTTGTGCCACATTTTCATATTCCGTTACAAAGTGGTAGCGATGAAGTTTTAAAATTAATGCGTAGAAGGTATCTTACCAATTTATATATAGATAGAGTTCGTAAGATAAAAACAGTAATGCCACATGCATGTATAGGAGTAGATGTTATTGTTGGTTTCCCCGGAGAAACAGAAGAACATTTTTTAGAAACCTATCATTTTTTAAATGATTTAGATATTTCTTATTTGCATGTGTTTACATATTCGGAAAGAGAGAATACTGGTGCTGCTAATATGGAAGGTGTTGTTCCTAAAAATGTAAGGGCTAAACGAAGTAAAATGTTAAGAGGTTTGTCTGTTAAAAAAAGACGTGCTTTTTATGAAAGTCAGCTTGGAACTACGAGAACAGTGTTATTTGAGAGTGAAAATAAAGAAGGATATATTTACGGTTTTACAGAGAATTATGTAAAAGTAAAGGCTCCATGGAACCCAGCTTTAGTTAATACATTACACAATGTAAAACTCACAGAAATAGATGAAGAGGGAATAGTAAGATTTTCTTTTACTTAAAAAAATCTTGAAATAAAAAAAAAGCCTTCTTAAGAAGGCTTTTTTTATTGATTGTAATTAGATACGTATTCCAACAGGAAGCATCTCTTTATATTGTCTGTTTTTTCTAAGGAAACCAGCTATTTGTGGGCTAGTAGGTACTACTCTTAGGTTTTTCTCTTGAATATTATTTAATACAGATTTAATAAAATCCTCTTTAAAACCTTCTTCTGTTATTTCTTCAGGAATAATTAATTTAGTTAAAAAAACTTTACGTTCTTGTGAAGAGTATTCAATCTTAGCTAAATGTCCATTAATAGTTGTTTCAAATTGACGTAGAAAACTATTATCTTTAATTTCAACTTCATTCATATTAGATATAGATTTTTAAAATAATTACTTTTAATAAAAAACCGAGTGTTCTCAAAACCGATTTACCACATACTATTAAATGTATTTCTTACACGTAAAAAATGTGTGGGTGAACAAAAATACGCAAAAAACAACTAATATCCTAACGTATATCAATAGTAATCAATATGATACAAGTATATTTTATGCCGGGTATGGCAGCAAATCCATCAATTTTTAAGGATATAAAATTACCAGAAACTAAATTTGAAAGTCATTATCTAGAATGGTTTATTCCAGAAAAAGGAATGAGTTTATCGGATTATGCTAAAAAAATGAGCAAGAAAAT
>CALHVB010000097.1 GCA_938039345.1 uncultured Sediminicola sp. | reverse complement strand
GCTATTTTAGAACGTAAAGAAGCTAAGGTATACTCTTCTACAGGAATAGCATCTATACAGATAGTTCCCGAATTTATTTCATAAAATCTATTTAGCAAATTAATAATAGTAGATTTTCCTTCCCCTGTTGCTCCTACAATTGCTATAGTTTCTCCTGCTTTAACATCAAAAGAAATACCATGCAATACTTCTTCCTTTTCTATATATCCAAAATGTACTTTTTTAAATTGGATAGCTCCTTTCACCTCTTCCTTTTCTACCGTTCCTTTATTCTCTATATGGCTTTCTGTATTTAAAATTCCGAAAACTCGGTTTGCAGCAACCATTCCCATTTGTAGTGTATTAAACTTATCTGCTATTTGACGTAACGGCCTAAACATAATTTCGGTAAACATAATAAATGCAAAAATAGTCCCAGATTGTTCCTTACTTAAACTATTTATATTTTGATACAAACCATACCATACTATTAAGCCTACAGAAATAGAAGATACAATTTCTGCTATAGGAAAAAAGATAGAATTATACCACACTGTTTTTAACCAAGCATTTTGATGTTTCTCGTTTATTTCTCTAAACTTTTCTTGCTCTATATTTTCTCTATTAAATAACTGCACAATTCTCATTCCTGTTAAACGCTCTTGCACAAAAGAATTTAAATTAGAAACCTGAGCCCTTACTTCTATAAAAGCTACTTTCATGGCTTTCTGAAACAATCTAGTAGCATATAACAAAATAGGAAGTAAAGCAAAAACTATTAAAGATAGTTCCCAATTTATTATCACCATTACTACTGCTGCAGAAATCATTTTTAGTAAATCTGCTACAATTACAAAAAAACCTTGGCTAAAAATTTCTCCAATTCGCTGCATATCTGCTACAGTTCTAGTAACCAATACACCAATAGAAGAGTTATCAAAATATTTCATTCTAAAACCAACCACATGCTTAAAAAGTTGCACTCTAATATCTCTTATAACAGATTCTCCCAACCAATTGGCATAGTAATTAAATAACAGCTGACTAATTACTTGCCCCAATAAAACTACCAACATAGCAATAGTAAAAAAAAGTAACTTATCTGCATTTACATTTGTAATAGCTTCATTTATAATTTCCCTTACAACTAACGGGGTTAAAACCGCAAATACAGATATTAATATAGCAGCTAAAGCAACACCATAAAAAGTAATTTTATATGGTGCTGTATACCCTACTAACCTTTTAAACAATTTAAAATCAAAAGCTTTCCCTGTTTCTTTATCCATTATTCTAGCTCTATATGTGATGGGTATTCTATTTTTGTTAAATACAATCCTTTTGCTGGCACAGAAACCCCTGCTCTACTTCTATTTTTACTCTCTATAATTTTTTTAATATCATCTAAGCTAGACTTTCCTGAGCCAACATCCAATAAAGTACCCACTATGGCACGTACCATGTTTCGCAAAAAACGATTAGCCGTAATGGTAAAAACTAAAATATCTTCTTTAACTTCCCATTTAGCCTTTGTTATAGTACATAAATAGGTATGCACATCCGTATTAGACTTAGAAAAACACTCAAAATCTGCATATGATGTAATAATTTTTGCTGCTTCATTCATTAAATTAATATCTAATGAATATTTTACTAAGTGAGTGTTACTAGTATAAAATGGATTTTTACTTGTATTAACCCAATACTCATAAGTACGAGATACAGCATCAAAACGCGCATGAGCGTCATTAGAAACTTCAAAAATATTATCTACCGCAATATCTTCTGGCAAAAAAGCATTTATCCTGTGTATTAAATCTTTTTTATTTAAAATTTCTTCAGCATTAAAATGGGCATACATCTGTTTTGCATGTACTCCAGTATCTGTTCTACCAGCTCCCATTAACAGAATAGAAGCTCTAAGTAATGTAGATAAACTTTTTTCTAAAACCTCTTGTACAGTAATAGCATTAGGCTGTTTTTGCCAACCATGATAAGAAGTTCCAAAATATGAAAATGCAATAAAATATCTCAACCGAATACGCTATTTTTGTAAAACACAAAGATACCTGTTTCTTTGGTATTGAAATTAAGAATAAAAAGTTAAAATACTTTATTTTCACCACACTACAATCAATTATTTTATGACTCGTATTTTGCTTCTTTCTGATACTCATAGCCATATAGATGATGCTATTTTAAAATATGCCAAACAAGCAGATGAAATATGGCATGCTGGTGATATTGGAGTATTAAATATAACCGATACTTTAAAAAAAATAAAACCACTAAGAGCCGTTTACGGAAATATTGATGACCACAAAGCACAGCTAGAGTTTCCTTTAGATAATAGGTTTATGTGCGAAGGTGTAGATGTTTGGATAACACATATTGGTGGATACCCTAATAAGTACTATACACGTATTCGTGATGATATTAAAAAAAATCCGCCTAGGTTATTTATATCTGGTCATTCACATATTTTAAAGGTTATGTGGGACAAAAAACTAAATTTATTGCACATGAATCCTGGTGCTTGTGGCAAACATGGCTTTCACCAAATGCGAACCATGCTCAGATTTACAATTGAAGGTAAAGAAATTAAAGATTTAGAAGTCATAGAACTAGGAAAACGATAAGTATTTTAAATAAATACGATTATTTTTTAAGATGAAAAAATCATTACTTTTTATTATTTTAACCCTCTTTAGTTATACTGCTAGCTGTCAAAAAAACATATATAATACCAAAAACGGTTTTGCTATTAATGGCTACGATGTTGTTTCTTATTTTAACAATGCTCCTAAAAAAGGAAAAACAGAGTTTCAGTATACATACAATAATATTAACTACAAATTCAGCAATTCTACAAATCTCAACATATTTATAAAAACACCTTCTAAGTATATTCCACAATACGGTGGTTGGTGCGCCTACGCAATGGGAGTTAAAAATATAAAATATAATATTTCCCCTTCCTATTACAAAATTAGTGATGGGAAGTTGTAACTATTCTACAAGGGCACACTAAAAAAATGGAATAAAGAAGATTCCGAAAATTCACGGCTAAAAGCAGATGAAAACTGGAGAAAATATACTACTGAAAAATAAAAAACAATTTAAATCTTAAATGAATAAGTTATACTTTTATACAAATTAACTATAATTATGAAATACTTTTACACGCTTCTCTTATTTTCTTTTGTTTTTATTTCATGTAAAGTAAAATCTAACAATAAAACAGAGATTTCCTCTCAAAAAATTACATCAGAAACTCCTAAACTTATAAAGTTATGGGAAACAGATAGCCTTCTAACCATGTGTGAATCAGTAATTTTCAATAAATCAAAATCTGTTATCTATGTTTCAAATATAAATACAGGTCCTTGGGAAGAAGATAAAGATGGGTTTATATCTACAATCGACACTCTTGGTAACATCCTTAATTTAAAATGGATTGATGGATTAGACGGACCTAAAGGTCTAGGAATACATAAGAACAAATTATATACTAGTGACATAGATGAAATTTTAGAAATTGATATTGACACCAAAGAAATCACAAACCGTTACAAGGTAGAAGGAACTCCCTATTTAAACGATATAACTATTTCTCCTAATGGTACAGTATATGTATCTGGTATAAAATCTAATGCTATTTATGCTCTAAAAAATAAAAAAACAACTCTTGTTACCAAACAAGACTTTAAGAGTCTTAATGGTATTCTACATGATAGAGAAGGTATTTATTACATAACTTCTGAGGGAAATAAATTTGGAATTTATAATGAAGAAGACAAAACTACTAAAACACTTACTGAGGACATTAGAACTGGTGATGGTATTGTAAAATTACCTAATGGAGATTTTATAACATCGAATTGGAAAGGAAGTATTTTTTACATTAAATCATCTGATTGGAGTAAAAAATTATTATTAGACACCACCGAATCTAAAATTAATGCTGCGGACATTAATTATATACCCGAACAAAACATGTTATTAGTCCCTACATTCTTTAACAATACTGTTAGAGCATATAGATTGGTTTTTGAATAGTATAAATGATAAAAATAAAAACCCAGGAACAACCCCGGGTTTTAACGCACTAATACTACTAAGATGTTAGGTTTAACGCAAGCGATCCACAGATTTTACGAGATCCTCATCCTTTTTGATGGCCTTATTAGCCAACACTAAAAAAACGATAGAAATAACAGGAATAAACATCCCAATACCCTTCTCAGAAATATTACCTTCTCCGGATATATTTAGTGATCGATAAACGAAAAATCCTAGTAAAAAAATATTTAATATCATATTCAATCTGTTAACTACAAATTGATTTTTTCTTTTCTTATAAAGCACTACAGCAATTAATGCTAACAATACAGACAAATAATAAGCTATAGAAATCCATAACTCCTGATTAGCATAAACCTCTCCTTCTTCTACATTAGACCACAAACTTACGAATAAAGGCAATACACCTGCCAGCAACATTACTATAAATAAATAAATTGTTTGTATTCTCTGAATCATTATTTGATGTAAAAATTTATTAAAGACAAAAATAAGTGTCTTTTTTATAAATACCCTTTAAATATTAAAAATAATTTGTATTATTGTATCATATAATTACTATATAGCTTACCATAAAAAGGACATCGATCCTAAAAATTACCCAAGTTAATAACATACATACTTCATAAAATACAATACCATAAGTATAATTTATTCTACATTTAATGTTTGAGATTTCAGATTTAAAGCCAAAAAAGCTTCCTGAGCTTCAGGAAATTGCAAAAAAATTAAACGTACCTAAATATAAGACGTTAAAAAAATTAGATTTAGTATATCAAATACTAGATTTACAAGCTGCTAATCCTAAAGTATTAGAAACAGCAAAAGTTATAGAAAAAGTAGACACCCCTTCTAAAGAGGTTAAAAAAGTTACTACACCCAAACCTAAAAGGACAAGAGTTGTAAAAGAAAAAGCAACTCCTATTGAAAAAAATAATGCAAAGCCAGCAGATGATACAAAGACAGCTCCTGCTGAAAACGCAGAAACTAAACCTATTACTGCAACTGCTGATACAACAGCTAAAGAAAACACAAAAACCGAAGCTCCAAGAGAAAGAAAACCTCTACAAAAGCAAACACCTACACCTAGGAAAGACAATCCTAGAGTAAACAATAACCAAAACAGAAATCAAAATAATAAAAAGCCTAACCACCATAAAAATGGTCAGGACAAGAATAATAATTTTGATAAAGATTTAAAAAATAGATATAAAGAACCTGAGTTTGAATTTGATAGCATAATCGCTAGTGAAGGGGTATTAGATATAATGCAAGATGGTTATGGTTTTTTAAGATCATCTGATTATAACTATCTTTCTTCTCCTGATGATATATACGTATCGCAATCACAAATTAGGTTATTTGGATTAAAAACTGGAGATACCGTTCTTGGAAATGTACGTCCACCAAAAGAAGGCGAAAAATATTTTCCTTTAATTAAAGTAAATAAGATAAACGGCATTGACCCACAAGTGGTTCGTGATCGTGTTTCTTTTGAGCATTTAACACCTTTGTTCCCTCAAGAAAAATTTAATTTATCACATAGACAAAGCTCTATCTCTACTCGTATTATTGATTTATTTTCCCCTATAGGAAAAGGGCAAAGAGGTATGATTGTGGCACAACCAAAAACTGGTAAAACAATGTTATTAAAAGACATTGCTAACGGTATAGCTGCTAACCACCCTGAAGTTTATCAAATTATATTATTAATTGATGAACGTCCTGAAGAAGTTACAGATATGCAGCGTAATGTACGTGGAGAAGTTGTTGCTTCTACTTTTGATAAAGAGGCTACAGAACACGTACGTGTTGCAAATCTTGTTTTAGAAAAAGCAAAACGTTTAGTAGAATGCGGACATGATGTTGTAATACTTTTAGATTCTATTACACGTTTAGCGCGTGCTTACAACACAGTACAACCAGCTTCTGGAAAAGTACTGAGTGGTGGTGTAGATGCAAACGCATTACACAAACCAAAACGTTTCTTTGGTGCTGCACGTAATATTGAAAATGGAGGTTCCTTATCTATTATTGCAACTGCTCTTACCGAAACTGGTTCTAAAATGGACGAAGTTATTTTTGAAGAGTTTAAAGGTACTGGTAATATGGAATTACAATTAGATCGTAAAATATCTAACCGTAGAATATTCCCTGCAATAGATCTTACATCTTCTAGTACACGTAGAGATGATTTATTATTAGATGAATCTACCATTCAACGTATGTGGATATTAAGAAAATATCTAGCAGATATGAACCCTGTAGAAGCTATGGAATTTATAGAGCAACGTATTAAGCAAACGAAAAATAATGAGGAATTTTTATTGACTATGAACCAATAACCTTATTAACGATAAATATTAGAAAATCCCAGTAGTTACAACTTCTGGGATTTTTTTATACCATTAACCTACACACAACTAATTAGCCTAAAATATAGTAAGCAGCTGATTCTTAAATATATTTACAATTAATAAATAACACTTCATTTATTGTAATTATACCTAAATTTAACAACTCAAAAATTATGTTTTATAAAAAATGATTTACCAAAAAGTAGCTCTACTTTCTCTTATTACTATCTTTTAGAGAGTTATATAGCCTATTAAAAAAGATAATTATTAAACAAAAATAACGTCATTTGTCTTTTTTTTTACGACTTTTTTCGTATTTTAGCTAAAAATAATTTGTATGAGCACTTCTAGTTTACTTAAAAACCTGTCTTACTCCAATATAGATGATAAGGGTGTATTAAGATTAATACACGCTAGTAGAACTGGTGTTGCATACACATTATTTAAAAGTATTATAAACCATAGTCCGTTTACAATAAAAGAATGGGCTAACTATCTGCATATTTCGGAACGTACTATGCAGCGCTACACCAAAGAAAAAAAAGTTTTTGACCCTATACAATCAGAAAAAATTCTTGAAGTAACTTTAGTATATAAATTTGGAATTGAAGTTTTTGAAAAAAAGGAAAATTTTGATATTTGGCTAAACACCAACAATGTAGCTCTAGGAAATATAAAACCAAAATCTTTATTAGATACCACTTTTGGCATTAGCTTACTAAAAGACGAACTAACAAGAATAGAACACGGTATTCTTGCATGAAAATTTATAGACTCTCTAAAGGAAAATACAAAAATGATTTAAGTGGTAGAGGTGCTGAAATTGCCGGCGGAAGATGGAACAATAAAGGCGTTCCTATAGTATACACATCTGCATCAAGAGCTTTGTGTACCACAGAAATTGCAGTAAGAACGCCTTTAGGTATACTACCATTAAATTACTATATAATAGAAATAGAAATCCCTAAAGAACTTAAGATAACAGAACTTAAAACAGAAGATTTACCAAAAGATTGGAAAAGCTTTCCACACTCTAACACCACCCAACTAATAGGCGATAAGTTTATAAAAGAAGATGATAATATTATCCTAAAGGTTCCTTCTGCTGTTGTCCAAGGAGATTTTAACTACCTACTAAACCCCAAACACAAAGATTTTAATAAAATAAAAATTACAAGTATTCTTCCTTTTAATTTTGATGAGCGACTTTTTATAAAATAAAAAAGCGCACTCCTATTGAAATGCGCTTAAAAATCTTAAGAAAATAAAACTCTACAATGCAGCAACCTGCTTTGTTAGTTTACTCTTTAAATTAGCAGCTTTATTATTATGAATAATATTGCGCTTAGCTAATCTATCTATCATACTAACAACAGAAGGCAAAAGAGCTTCAGCAGCTGTCTTATCTTTTTCAGCACGTAAATTCTTTAATGCATTACGCATTGTTTTGTGCTGATATCTGTTACGTAAACGTACCGCTTCGTTTCTTCTAATTCTCTTTAACGCTGACTTATGATTTGCCATTTTTTCTTAATTATATTTTTTAATTGGGTTTCCCCTAAACTTTACTGTGTAGTCCGTAGGGGAATCGAACCCCTGTTACCAGGATGAAAACCTGGCGTCCTAACCCCTAGACGAACGGACCATTATGCAACGAAATATAAATCTACAATTTACATTTCTAAAATTTTAGTAGTCCGTAGGGGAATCGAACCCCTGTTACCAGGATGAAAACCTGGCGTCCTAACCCCTAGACGAACGGACCATTGCTTTTGCGTAATTGCGGATGCAAAAATACAATTATTTTTTACTATTGCAAGGGTAAAATATTATTTTTTTTTCTTTTAATACGCTTTAGCAAATAAGACCCTTTTTAATGATGCTTTTCCAGAGACAATACACACTCCATTTTCTTCCTTAGCATTAATAGGAATACAACGTATTGTTGCTTTTGTTTCTTCTTTAATTTTATCTTCTGTCTCTGTAGTTCCATCCCAATGTGCAGAAATAAATCCTCCTTTATTTTCTAAAATCTCTTTAAATTCTTCATAAGAATTTACTTCTGTAATATGATTCTTTCTATGGTCTAATGCTTTTTCATATATATTACGCTGAATATCTTCTAGTAAAAACTTAATTTTATCTATTAATTCATTCGCAGGTACAATTTCTTTTTCAAAGGTATCTCTTCTTGCTACCTCAAAAGTATTGTTTTCCATATCCCTTTTACCTATGGCTAAACGAACAGGAACACCTTTTAATTCGTACTCATTAAACTTAAAGCCTGGTTTATGCGTATCTCTACTATCGTATTTTACAGAAATTCCTAAAGAACGTAATTCTTTTACTATAGGATTTACTCGTTCAGAGATTGTATCTAGTTGCTCTTCTCCTTTATATATAGGAACAATTACCACTTGTATTGGCGCTAATTTTGGTGGCAAAACTAAACCATTATCATCACTATGCGTCATAATTAATGCTCCCATAAGCCTAGTAGATACCCCCCATGAAGTAGCCCACACATGCTCTTTCTTACCTTCTTTATTGGCAAACTTTACATCAAAAGCTTTTGCAAAATTTTGACCTAAGAAATGAGAAGTTCCTGCTTGTAATGCTTTTCCATCTTGCATTAATGCTTCTATACAGTATGTTTCTACTGCTCCCGCAAAACGCTCACTTTCTGTTTTCACCCCTTTAATTACCGGGACAGCCATAAAGTTTTCTGTAAATTCTGCATATACATGCATCATTTGCTCCGCTTCTGCTATAGCTTCTTTTTCTGTAGCATGTGCCGTATGCCCTTCTTGCCACAAAAATTCTGCTGTTCTTAAAAACAAACGGGTACGCATTTCCCATCTTACAACATTAGCCCATTGATTTATTAAAAGCGGTAAATCTCTATACGATTGTATACATCTTCTATAAGTATCCCAAATAATAGTTTCTGAAGTAGGCCTAACAATAAGCTCTTCTTCTAATTTTGCTTCTGGATCCACAATAACTCCACTACCATCTTCAGCATTCTTAAGTCTATAATGCGTAACAACAGCACATTCTTTTGCAAAACCTTCTACATGACTTGCTTCTTTACTTAGATATGATTTTGGAATAAATAAAGGAAAATAAGCATTTTCATGCCCAGTTTCTTTAAACATCTTATCTAATTGCGCTTGCATTTTTTCCCAAATAGCAAAACCATATGGCTTTATAACCATACACCCTCTAACTCCCGAGTTTTCAGCTAAATCTGCTTTAACAACAAGTTCGTTATACCATTTAGAATAATCTTCTTCTCTTTTCGTTAAGTTTTTACCCATTACATATAGTTTGGCACAAATATTGTTAATTATAACTAAAAAATAGTTCGGTAAAACTAACTATTTTTACATTGTCCAACAATTAAATTTATAGCGATGATACATTCTATGCCCTTCCAAAAAATAAAAGCGACTTCCTTGTTTGCCTTAATTGGTATTTTAATAACTTCTTGTGGTTCTTACCAACAAGCTTCTTATTATGATAACGATGGAATCTATAGTTCTAATAACAAACAAGTTGCAGTAAAAGAAACTCCACAAAAAACAAACAACTCTTACTCTGATTATTTTGGAAATAAGGCTAATGAATACGAAAACATTTTAGAAAATGAAATTTTCACAGATGTTGATAGTTACTATAGTGACCCCGTAAATGATAGCACAAATGTTGCTGCACAAACCGACTACTTTAACCAAAACAATACTTATAATGGTTCTGCTGGTTGGGGAGACAACCCAACAAACGTTAGCATAAACATACATGACAACTGGGGATGGGGCAATAATCCATGGTTATTTAATGATTTTTATGGGTATGGCTGGAATGGTTTTTACAACCCTAGAGGATGGAACAGAGGATGGGGATGGAATAGAGGTTTTGGCTATGGAGCTTGGGGCTACAATTATGGATGGGGAGGCTTCTATGATCCTTTCTATTGTCCTCCTTTTTATGGAAATCGTTTTTACGGATACAATAATTATGCATACGGATATGGAAGACGTGGATACTACAATAATTATAGAAACAGAGGTATCTATTCTAGAACAGCTCTAAGAAGCAGAAACTACAGAAACACATCTAGGGCTACCGCATCTAGGTATAGAACTAGCAATAGTAGATACAGTACCAATAGAAGTACCTCAGCTAGAAATACAACAGGATATAGATCTGGAAATACAACTTACGGAAGAAATTCTGTTGGAGTAGACAGAAATTCAGCATATAGAACCAGCAGAAGCACTAGAACTGCACCAACATACAATCGTAGCTCAAGAAGTAATCAAACATACAGAAATTCTTCTCCTAGAAGTAGCACCTATAGAAGTGGTTCTTCTACAAATAGAACATACAGCCGTTCTACTACACCATCTAGAAACTCTAGCAGCACCTACAGAAGATCTTCTTCTAGTAGCACACCTAGCAGATCTTATAGAAGCTCAGGAAGTTCTTCTTCTAGAAGCTATAGAAGCTCTGGTTCTAGTAGTTCTAGTAGATCATACAGAAGTTCTGGTGGTAGCTCAAGAGGTAGCTCATCATCTAGCCCTAGAAGTAGACGCTAGTAAAACAAATAATACACAAACTCTTAAATTTTATACTAATGAAAAGTTATTATAGTTTTTTAATAGCTGTATTTGTATGCACTATAACAAATGCGCAAAACATTTCTGATGTATTACGATATGGTAATCAAAACACACAAGGAACCGCTCGTTACCAAGCATTAAGTGGTGCTTTTGGTGCCTTAGGTGGCGATTTATCTGCTATTGGTGTTAACCCAGCTGGTTCAGCTGTATTTAACTATAGTCAGTTTACCGTTTCTGGAACTAACTACAATAGAAATAACGATGCCACCTATACAAATAGAACATTAAACACAGAATTAAATTCAGTAAACATAAACCAAGTCGGTGGTGTTTTGGTATTAAAATCACCAAATAACAACAGTTGGAAAAAAATTGCATTAGCATTTAATTACGAAGTTGCAGAAAATTTTGACAATGAGTTTTCTTTATCTGGTAGCACTAATGATGGTTTAGGCAATTACTTCGAAAATATAGCGAATGGTGTTCCTTTTGGTTCTTTATTATTGCTAGATGGAGAATTTTTAGAAGATGCATATGAAGACATAGGTACTAGTCTTGGCTTTATAGAACAACAAGCATTTTTAGGGTTCCAAAGCGGAATTATAGACCCACAAGATGATACTAATGATGATAATGCCATCTACAATAAAAATACAATAGGTAATAACATAAACCAAACCTTTATACAAACTACCAGAGGATACAATAGTAAAGTAACATTAAATGCTAGTGGAGAATATGAAGATAATTTATACTTAGGAGCTGCCTTAAATTTCCATATTGTTGATTTTGAAAAAATTACTCAATTAAGAGAAAGAGGCTATGATGCAACATCCCCTATTAAATTTAGTGCATTTGATAATTTATTACAAACTAATGGTGGTGGTGTTTCTTTTAGCCTTGGAGCAATTACCAAATTAAATGACAATATTAGAGTTGGTGGTAGCTACCAATCTCCAACATGGTATTTTTTACAAGACGAAACATCGCAACGTATTGATTCTGATTCTCCTGTAAAAAATGAAGATTTACGATTTATTAACTTCGATAATGTTGTAAATTTATTTGAAGACTATACCATAAAAATACCAAGCAAGCTAACAGGAAGTATTGCTATTGTTTTTGGAAAAGATGGGCTTTTAAGTTTTGATTATGGATACCAAGATATGTCTAAAGCTGAATTAAAACCTACAAACACTCCGGCTTTTCAGACTGAAAACGAATTTATATCTAATGAACTTGCTCCTGTTTCTAGTTTTAAAATAGGTGGAGAATATAGAATTAAACAAGTAAGTTTAAGAGGTGGTTACCGCTTTGAGCAAAGTCCTTACGAAAATGCTATTACGATTGGTGATTTAGAAGGATATTCTGCTGGTATTGGTTATAATTTTGGCGCAAGTAAATTAGACCTTACCGTAAACAGAACAGAACAAGATATAAACGAGCAATTATTTGATACTGGTATTAACTCACCAGCTCTAGTTAACAATATTAATACAAATGTAACGCTTAGTTATACTATGAATTTTTAAGAAATGATTACAATAATTACAACCCACAAAAAGGCTAGAATTTAATTCTAGCCTTTTTGTATTTATCGTTTTAATGTAAAATGCCCTTTTCTTACTTTATTAACAGCTACTCCGCCTTCCACTTCTGTATATTCTAAACGAAACCAATAATCGGAAGTAGGTAATGGAGTTCCATTAAATGTTCCATCCCATCCACCAATTTCTCCTATTTGCTTTAATAGCTTCCCATAACGGTCAAATATAAATACGGAAGCATTATCTAGTGTTTCTATACCCAAAACATTCCACAAATCATGAAATGTATCATTATTTGGAGTAAAAAACTTAGGATACCCAACAATTAAAAATTCTTCTATTGTAGTACCACAACCATTTTTATCATTAATAACAACAGTATTTATTCCTGGAGGAACATCTGTAAAGACAGGATTATCTTGATACTCAGGATTATCAATATCAATAGGATTTAAAGCATATTCGTAGCTACCTCTTCCTGAAGCATCATCTACAATAATTTCTACTGTATTAGCATTAATTCCTTCCGATATATTACTGCTAATAGTTTCTAAAGTTGATACTTCATCAAAAACAGGAGCTTCAAAAAAAGTAACTAAAATACCTCCATCATCAACCACAGTAGGAGGTGTTCCAGAAGCTGTTGTTATGGTTACAAAATAACGTCCCGTATTAGCAGTTGTAGTTGGTATTACCAATTCTGCTCCGTTTAGCCCCGAACCTGTTAAATTTGTAGCATCAATTACTCCATCATCATCATAATCAACAGACCAAACTACACTTGCAATATCGTTTCCTGCAGGAGAACGTAATGCACTAAGTACAATATCTTCTGCTCCCACACAAGCATCTATATCTAAACCTAAAAATTCATCTCTTAAGGTACAGTCTATAGCTGTATTTTGGTTTGCATCTACAGAACTCCCTGTAAATGTAAATGTAAATGGTTCTGGATCAGCGCTATTACTAAAATTATTAATAAGTATATAATAAATCTCTCCTGCCGTTACATTTAACCATTCATCATATGTATTTAAACTTTGGGTTAAATTTGGCATTCCTACTTGTCCATTTTCTGGATTAACTCCAGAACCTGTAAAACTTGTATCATTTACTTCATAATTACACAAAATAGGGTCTGCACCAGCACTTATCTCCGTACATGTTACATCTGGACCATAAACTGCAAAATCCCACTCAGCTGTAAGTGTAATTGCTTCTATATTAAAACCAACCTGACCATCTGTCCCTGCCCTAAAAACATACCAAACTGTATTATTTTCTATATTTGCTGAAGCTACACTACCTTTTTGTAAACAACCTGTTTCCCTAATAACATCTGGGTCAAAATCATCTACATCTCCATTACCATCTGCTGTAGAAATTGTAATTGGTAAGGGCGCATCTGCACATATAGGAATAGCATTTCTACAATCTGGAGATAATTGAGCATTAACTCCATAGGTTATTAAAAAGAATAATCCTATAATATAACTATATCTTTGCATGGATTAACTGGCTGAATGTTACACATATGGTTATACGTATAACTTAGGGATAATAGTTTTCGTATATTTCAACGGTATTTTTTTACTGTTTATCGATGAACAGCATATTTTACATTATTTACCGCTTTAGTGTAAAATGATTTCCTAAAAATTTAGCTATTCTACGCTGACCATCAAAATCTACATAAGAAAGTTTAAACCAATAATCTGAAGATGGCATAGGAACTCCATTATAAGTGCCGTCCCAAGGACTACTATCTTTATAAATTCTTTTCAAAATTTTTCCAAAAGCATCATATATAACAACCTCGGGGTTATCTAGCTCTCTAATTCCTATGATATTCCATGTATCGTTAGAACCATCAGAATTAGGCGTAAAGAAATTTAAAAAACCTACTACAACAATAGATTCTACGCTAGTTCCACAACCATTTAAATCTACAAGTTCTACTCTATGCATCCCTGGTAACACATTAGTAAAGACATTACTTTTTTGATAATCACTATCATCCAACCTATATTCGTAATTCCCTTCTAAATCTGCTACGATTGTTACGGTATTATTCCTTTGTATCTCATTAAACAAAACTTCTTTAATCTTAGGGGTTGTAGATATATATACTGCTACTTCTTTATCTAAACTACACCTATTTATACTTGTCGTATTGGTTACAGTAACTGTATATACACCAGCTTCATCAACATTTATAGTAGGAGTTGTTTCCCCTGTACTCCACTCATAACTATAATTTATATTTGGAATTTGTTCTCCAATAACTATAGCTGTTGCTCCTTCACATAAAAACACTTGTTCCTCAAAATTTAGTTCTGGTGTTTGTTCTCCTGTAATGGTAAAATCCCATGGTGTATCTATACATTTAGGGTTATCTTTTGAGGCTACAGTTACATAAAATGTTTCTTCTCCTAAACTTTTTTCATAATATCTAGGCAAAGGATTGGTTTGGTTAATAGCATCTACTAATGATGCGTAATATCCTATTAAAAAATTATCTGGAGATTGCCCACCAAGCACTTCATTATTCTTCTGATACAAATCATATGTTACGTCACCTTTACAAAAGAAATCATTTGTAACCTCATAAGTCAATGGTAAATCAGAAAATACAACCTGCACATCGCTAATAATAGTTTCATCTGTAGTAGTTACACGAACTCTGTATGTTCCTGAGCCAAGTATACTTGCATTTAACAAAGCATTTGCTTCTCCTATAACTCGTCCAAAACCATTTCCGGTATTTAAAAACCACTCATAAGTAGCTCCTGTTGTTGTTGCATCTAACACTACATTCTCGTTAGCACATGCAATTTTTGGCGCTCCCAATAGATTATTTATAATAGAGCAATCTAAAGCATCATTAGGATTTGTTGCAAAAATATTTCCTGAAAACTGTATAGAAAAACCTGTATTGTTATTACTAAAATTATTTATTAGCAAATAATAATCTTCTCCTGGTTCTACTTGCAACCAATCTTCGTACTGAAAATTATCTATATTCCCGGAAGGATCCTCTCCTACTCCTGCATATGATACTTCCTCTGCATTATCAAAAAAGTTGCATCTTATAGGGTCTCCTAAATTACTACAGTTATTAGTTTTATATAATGCAAAATCCCAATCTTCAGAAGTATTAAAACTTATATTAAAACCTAATTCTCCAGAAGCTCCTGTTCTAAAATGATACCAAGCAGAATTAGATTCTATAGCCACCGTATTATTACTTTCTAAACAACCTGTAGCATTAGCTCCATTAAAATCATCTATTCCAAAACCATTAATAATTCCATTTACTGGGGTATTATTGCATATAGGAATAGCAGCAGTACAATCTGCTGAAGTTTGAGCAGACACTGTATAAAAACTTAAAAAAAGAAGAACATAAAAAATAATTCTACACCACTTCATAATTATGTATACTTTGGGGTAATACAAAAATAAAACACCAATTATCTTAACACTAATTTATGTTGTGTAGCACTAGTAAACATGCTATTAAGTGGCATTTTATGTATATCTTTGCTCTCTGTTATAAGTAATTATAGATGAAAATAGATAACACATTGGAAGAGCAGTATGATGAGATGGGAGAGAATCATATCTCTACATTTGAGGACACACCTTTACGAAAAGATGCTTTTGTATTAAGTGATAAAGATAAGATTAGTAAAATTAAAGAAAGTGTAACCGATATCTTAACCACCTTAGGTTTAGATTTAGAGGACGACAGTCTTAAAGGCACACCTAATAGAGTTGCTAAAATGTTTGTAAATGAATTGTTTGGTGGTTTAAATCCAGATAAAAAACCAAAAGCTTCTACTTTTGACAATAAGTACAAATATGGTGAAATGTTAGTAGAAAAAAATATAACACTTTATTCTACGTGCGAACACCATTTACTTCCTATAGTTGGTAGAGCCCATGTTGCTTACATATCTAATGGTTCTGTAGTTGGTTTATCTAAAATGAATCGCATTGTAGATTACTATGCCAAAAGACCTCAGGTGCAAGAACGTTTAAACATACAAATTGTAAGAGAATTACAAAAAGTACTAAACACCAAAGATGTTGCATGTGTTATAGATGCCAAACACTTGTGCGTAAACTCTAGAGGTATTCGCGATATAGAAAGTAGTACCGTAACAGCAGAATATGGTGGTAAATTTAAAGAAGAAGCTGTGCGTCGCGAATTTTTAAATTTTATAGAACTAGAAACTAAATTTTAATTTTTTTTAGTGTCAATGCAATTATATAAAGACCAAACTTTAAAAGTTTACAATTCCCTTACTAGTAAAAAAGAAATTTTTAAGCCTATTAACGAAGGCCATATAGGAATGTATGTATGCGGGCCTACAGTTTATAGCAATGTACATTTAGGAAACTGCCGTACTTTTATGTCTTTTGACATGATTTTTAGGTACCTAAAGCACTTAGGCTATAAAGTTAGATATGTTAGAAATATTACAGATGCAGGGCATTTAGAAAACGATGCTGATGAGGGAGAAGATAAAATTGCAAAAAAAGCACGTTTAGAAGAATTAGAACCCATGGAAGTGGTGCAACGCTATACTGTTGACTTTCATAATATTTTACAACAATTTAATTTTTTACCTCCAAGCATAGAACCTACAGCCACTGGGCATATTATAGAACAAATTGAAATCATTAAAAATATTCTTGATAAAGGTTATGCTTATGAAAAAAATGGTTCTGTATATTTTAATGTAGAAAAGTTTAACCAAACTAAAGAATATGGTAAACTTAGCGGCAGAAAATTAGAGGATATGATTGCTAATACGCGAGAATTAAATGCGCAAAGCGAGAAAAAAAACCCTCAAGATTTTGCGCTGTGGAAAAAAGCAAGTAAAAAACATATTATGCGCTGGCCATCCCCTTGGGGAGATGGTTTTCCTGGTTGGCATTTAGAATGTACAGCTATGAGTACAAAATACCTTGGTAAATCTTTTGATATTCATGGTGGTGGAATGGATTTAAAATTTCCGCATCACGAATGTGAAATTGCACAAGCTGAAGCTTGTAATGACACTTCGCCTGTAAAATACTGGCTACACGCTAATATGCTTACCTTAAATGGTAAAAAAATGGCAAAATCTACAGGGAATAATATTTTACCTGGCGAAATGTTTTCTGGAGAAAATACAATTCTAAGTAAAGCTTTTTCTCCTGCTGTTATTCGTTTCTTTATGATGCAAGCCCATTACACAAGTATCCTAGATCTTAGTAATGATGCTTTATTGGCTTCCGAAAAAGGATATCATAAATTAACAGATGCTATTGCAACAATAGAAAACATAACAACTAGTTCAACCACAAGTTTTAATATTCTTTCATGGAAACAGAAATGTTATGATGCCATGAATGATGACTTTAACACTCCTATTTTAATAGCTAATTTATTTGAAGGAGTAAAATATATAAACCTTATAAAAGAAGGTAAAGAAACAATTACAGACGAAGATAAAGCACTATTAAAAGAAACTCTTTCTAATTTTGTTTTTGATGTTTTAGGTATTGAAAATAATGTTACTAGTAAAGAAAGCTCTAACAAATTACCAGAAGTAGTAGATTTACTAATTCAATTACGAAATGATGCTCGTGGGAATAAAGATTTTGCCACATCAGATAAAATAAGAGACGAATTAGCTGCTTTAGGTATTCAGTTAAAAGACGGGAAAGAGGGTACTACTTTTAGTATTTCTTAAAACTACACTTCCTAAAATTAGGAAGAAATAACAACATTTAAGGTGAAAAAAATATTAATAGCTCCGTTTGTTATATTAGTAAAAGGATATCAATATCTTATATCACCATTAACACCTGCTAGTTGCAGATATTCCCCTACCTGTTCCCAATATACCTTAGAAGCATTAAAAAAACATGGGCTATTTAAAGGGGGATGGCTATCTGTAAAACGTATTTTTAGCTGTAATCCCTGGGGCGGAAGTGGTTACGACCCCGTACCATAAAACACAAGGCAAGTTTAATTATATTTTAAAGCTATAGCAGATTATCTTTATTGCTATTTACTTATCTTAGCTTACATTAAAACAACAACGCATGTACTTTTTAGGCTTTAATTGGAATCTCAAAGAAACATTACTTAATATTGGCCCTATATCCATAAAATACTACAGTTTAATGTGGATTGCCGCTTTTGTTGTTGGGTGGTACATTATGAAGAGAATTTTTAATCATGAAAAAAAGACTAATGAACAATTAGACTCTTTGTTTATACACACTGTATTAGCTACTATGCTAGGAGCTCGTTTAGGGCATGTATTTTTCTATGACTGGGCTTACTATAAAAACCATCTATTAGAAATATTATTACCTATTAGAGAAAACTCTACAGCTACTTTGTTAGGTTTTATAAACGGTTATGAATTTACTGGCTTTGCTGGTTTAGCTAGCCATGGTGCAGCTATTGGTGTAATCGTTGGCATGTATTTGTACACTCGTAAATTTCCAGAGTTTAAAATATTATGGATTTTAGATCGCTTGGTAATTCCAACTGCTATTGGTGCATTTTTTGTACGTCTAGGTAATTTTTTCAATTCTGAAATTATAGGTAAAATAACAGATGGCTCATTTATATTCGCTACTCGTTTTATTAGAGATGCTATTAGACCTAGAGAAGCAATGGCTATCACAAAAGCTAAAACTGTAGATGCTGCTTACTCCATGATAGAGAACAATCCAAGGTTTGCAGAAACTTTAGAACAGATTCCATACAGGCACCCAGGACAAATGTATGAAGGCGTTTGTTATATTTTTGTTTTTATTATTTTATATCTATTATATTGGAAAACAGACAAAAAGAATAAAGCTGGTTTCTTATTTGGTACTTTCCTATTTTTACTTTGGACTGTTCGTTTCTTTGTAGAATATGTAAAAGAAAGACAAAATGATTTAGATGCCTCTTTAGAATTATTATCTATTGGCCAATGGTTAAGTATTCCTTTTATTATAATAGGATTATACTTTATGTTTAGACCTGTTAAAAAATAATATTTTAGCGTATAATGAAATATTTTAAACTTTATTTTACATTATTACTTTGTTTTTCAATAGCATGTACTTCTTGTAAAGAAGCACCTAAAAAAACAATAAAAACAGCTCCTATTACTTTTAAAAAAGAAGGGACTCTTAACATATATAAGGCTGAAACAGATGCTATAATTAGCGTTTTAGATATAGAAATTGCTGAAACTGATTATGAAACGCAAACTGGTTTAATGTACAGAGATAGTATGAAAGAGAATCAAGGAATGTTATTTATTTTTCCGGATACTAGAATGCATTCTTTCTACATGAAAAATACCAAAATAGCTCTAGATATTATATATATTGATGAAAATCTAAAAATTGCAAGTTTTCAGGAAAATGCAATACCCTTAGACGAAACAGGATTACCATCTGTTGTCCCTGTAAAATATGTATTAGAAATAAATGCCGGCTTGGCAGAAAAGTGGCAATTAGAAATTGGTGACTCTATTAAATATGTAAGGAATTAACTTCTCTTTTTATACTATTACATCAATCTTAGATAATGTATATTTATAATCATATTTCTACTATTTATGATTAACAAAAAACATTGGGCTGTATTCATCAATAACAAATCTAACAAGCAGCAATTAATTAACTCCTTACTAAACAAAAATCCCCACACCGAATTTAATTATTTAAATAAACTTAAAGGTGCTGTTTTTTCCAATTCAGAGATTCATAAATATATAGATTTAGAAGATCGTTTAGAAAAAAAAATAGTTACAAAAAACACCTATCAAAGTTTAAAATCTATGTCTAGTGGTGAACGCAAAAAAGCACTACTTAAACACCTTATAAATTCTAATACAGAATATCTTATTCTAGATAATCCTTTAGACAATTTAGATATTAACTCCATAAACGAATTAAAAAACTCACTACAAACTATAGCTCAAAAAACTATTTTAATACAAATTATAAGTAGAAAAGAAGATCTATTACCTTTTATTACCAGTTATTGCTACTTAGAAGCTTCTGAGCTTATTTTTAATAAAGAAAACTTAAACAACAAACACGTTTCTTTAAAAGGAGATATCCCCATTCCTATACAAACTACTAATGTTAAAGGAGATATTTTAATTACATTAAAAAACATATCGGTTAGCTATGGCAATAAACCTATCCTAAAAAATATTAATTGGGAAATAAAAAAAGGCGAGTTTTGGCAACTTATAGGAAAAAACGGAAGTGGAAAAACAACAATTTTGTCCATGATTACTGGAGAAAACAGTAAAGCTTATGGGCAAAATATTACTCTATTTGGGATAAAAAAAGGAAGTGGCGAAACTATCTGGGATATAAAAAAACATATAGGTTATTTTACACCTGCAATGATAGATAAATTTGCAGGTAGGCATAGTGTATTAAACATGGTTATTTCTGGTTTAAACGACTCTATTGGCTTATATGTTAAACCTACAGAAATACAATTACAATTAGCCAAAGAATGGTTATCTCTTATTAATATGTGGGAACTACACAATACTCACTTTAGAGACCTTTCTTTAGGACAACAACGATTAATAATGGTTGCCAGAGCTATGATTAAACATCCCCCATTGCTTATATTAGATGAAGCCACAACAGGATTAGATGATGAGAGTGCTAAGCTATTTGTTGCTCTAGTAAACAAAATTGCAAAAGAAAGTAACAGTGCTATACTATTTGTTTCTCACAGACATGAAGAAGGGCTACAACCCAACTTTACTTATGCATTAAAAATAACTAACCAAGGTTCTATAGGTAAAATTAACACCAATAATATATAGAGACACTTCTTATCACCAATAAAGATTAAAAACAAAAAAGAGCTGCACATAGCAGCTCTTTTTATATAAAATAAGAAATTGATTATTATTCTTTTTCTTTTACCACTTTATCTTCCTGTACATCTTTACCTAAAGTATCGTACATAACAGGAGTTGCAATAAATAATGATGAATATGTACCTACAATAACACCTACTATCATAGCAAACATAAATCCTCTAAGAGATTCTCCTCCAAAAATAAATATAGCTAATAATACTACTAATGTAGTTAAAGATGTATTTAAGGTTCTACTTAATGTACTGCTTGAAGCCTCATTAACACTAACACCATTTTTCCATCCTTTTTCTTCTATAATTTCACGAATTCTATCAAACACTACCACGGTATCATTTAATGAATATCCAATTACTGTTAGTATAGCCGCTATAAACGCCTGATCTATTTCCATATTAAAAGGCATTATTTTACCTACTAAAGAAAAGATACCTAGTACAATTAATACATCGTGGAATACCGCTGTAACAGCTCCTAATGAGAATTGCCACTTACGGAAACGTAATAATATATATAGGAACACTACCAACAGAGACCCTATAATTGCTAAGAATGCATTATTCTTAATATCATCAGCAATCGTTGGTCCAACCTTTACAGATTCTAATATTCCTATAGATACACCAATATCACTACCACCTTCTGTAAAAGATTTTAAACTTGTACCATCTGGTAAGTACTTTTGTAATGCTGTAAATAATTTCCCTTGTATTTCATTATCTACCTCTAAGCCTTCTATATCTACTTTGTAAGGTGTAGTTACTTTTATTTGATTAGCCTCACCATATGTTTTTACATTAGTTCCACTACCAAATGATGCATTTAACTCTGAAGCTATCTCAGAAGGATTTACAGGGTTTTCAAATCTAATTTGATATGAACGTCCTCCTATAAAATCTACACCCTGTTGTAAACCTTGAGTTAATAAAGAAAATAAACTAACAGCTATTAATATACCAGATATTATATACGCTATTTTTCTTTTTCCTAAGAAATTAATATTAATATTCCTAAATAAATTCTTAGTTATTGGTGTTGTAAAATCTAAGTTTCTTCCTTTACCGCCTATATACCAATCTACTAATAATCTAGTAATAAAAATTGCTGTAAATAAAGAAGTAACAATACCTATTATTAAGGTTGTTGCAAATCCTTTAATTGGACCAGAACCAAATAATAAAAGAATAATTGCCGTAAGTCCTGTTGTTATGTTTGCATCTAAAATAGAAGATAATGCATTACTAAAACCATCTTTAATTGCTAAAGATTGCCCTTTACCTTTTGCTAACTCTTCTTTTATTCTTTCAAAAATAAGTACGTTAGCATCTACAGACATACCTATAGTTAATACTATACCAGCAATACCTGGTAATGTTAACACAGCATTTAAACTTGTAAGTACTCCAAATATTAAGATAATGTTTAATACTAAAGCAACATCTGCAAAAGCACCCGCTTTTCCGTAATAAAAAACCATCCATACCAATACAATAATCATTGCAATTAAGAAAGACATAAATCCGCTATCTATAGCCTCTTGCCCTAATGAAGGACCTACTACTGTAGATTGTATAATTTCTGCTTTTGCTGGTAATTTACCTGCTCTTAAAACATTGGCAACATCTTTAGTTTCTGCCACTGTAAAGTTACCTGTAATTTCTGTACCTCCACCAGTAATACCTCCTACTACTGAACATCCTGGTGCTGTATATACTTTATTATCTAAAACAACTGCTATACCTGTTCCATTAACATTAGCGTCACTTGTTAATTTTTGCCAATCTTTAGAACCTCTAGAGTTCATTTGCATGCTTACTGCTGGCTTGCTAAATTGATCAAATACATCAGATGCTGAATTTACAACATCACCACTAATTCTTGGTTTACCATCTCTGTTTGATTTTAAGGCATATAAATCTACCAACTCACTACCTTCACTTGGACGTTCCCATAAGAATTTTACAAATTTAACATCATTAGGTAATAAACGACGAATCTCTTTTTTTCTAAGATATTCACCAACTGTAGCTGTATCCTTTACAGAAAATTTAGCTACACCGTAACCACTAGCTGGGCCTTTTATCAAATCAAATAATGGATTTACTTGGTTTGCTACATCTAAAGAATCTTGTGATATATCTGATAATAAT
>CALHVB010000096.1 GCA_938039345.1 uncultured Sediminicola sp. | reverse complement strand
ACGTAAGTATTATAAATTAACAGAAGCAGGTGAAAAAGAAACTGTTAATCGCCTAGCAGAACTAGAGGAGTTTATAAGAAGTATGCAAAATTTAGTAAATCCTAATTGGAGTATTAATTAAAAATGTAGGGTTTATGAAATTGGTAAAAGAAGACATACTAAATATAGACAAGTACTTAAAAAATAAGGGTATTAAATATATGGATGTTCGCTATGAACTTATAGACCATTTGGTATCGGAATATGAACAGCTAGAGAATTACCCAGATTTAGAAAGTTTTTTGCAAAAAAGAGTAGCTTGGTGCAGACAAATTGCAAAAGAAAAGGCAAAATCAACACATAAAGGATATCAAAAAGCACTGTGGCAAAGAATTTTTAGTTTTATAAAAGAACCTTTGTTTTATGCTTGCTTATTGCTTTGGAGTATTTTACTATACACAGCTAATTTTTTGTTTGCTATTAAAGAGTTTAGATTCTTTTTATTTTGGTCTCTGATTTTATGTGTAGTAGCTCAGTATAGTATATTCTGCTACAAACAGTTTTATAAGCCTGGGAAAAAGAAAAATGTATTATCATTTAATACGCTTTTTGGTATATACAGTCTGCCTAATCTGTTTTTACACTTTCATTATTTTGTTATTGAATTAAAATTAGGAGAATGGTTTTTGGTTTTTTACACAACCATAGGACTTGTAGTTAATATAGCAGCATTATTAGAAGTGTCTGCAAAAAGAAAAAAGGTATTAGAGGAATATGAATTTTTAAAAATTTATTTCTCATAAAAAATAGAAGGCCTTTAAATAATTAAATATTAAAAATGATATGAGGACAGTTATTATTATAACAATGGTATTTGCAAATATTGCGTTGTATGCGCAAAAGCAAACATATATAGAAGAGATTAAAGTATTTCAAGAGGAGTTATATAAAGAGTTTAAGAACTCTAATAAATCACCTTTAACTAAAAAGGAACAAAGGAAGTTTAGAGGGCATAGCTTTTTTCCAATTAACGAAAAGCTTCATGTGAAAGCTAAGTTTACCAGAACTTTAAATCCGGTGCCTTTTAAAATGCAAACAACAACAGAAAGAACTCCTATTTATGAAAAATACGGGGAAGTTGTTTTTAGTATTGATGACAAGCAATATAAATTAAACGTATATCAAAGTCATCGTTTAAGAGAAACCGAAAAATATAAAAATTATTTATTTCTACCTTTTACAGATTTAACTAATGGGATGGAAACTTATGAGGGAGGAAGGTATATCGATTTAAGTGTTCCAAATTCAGATAGTATAATAATCGATTTTAATAAAGCGTATAATCCATATTGTGCATATAGCCATACTCATTCTTGCCCAGTACCACCAGAAGAAAATAGCATTCCATTAAAAATTAAAGCAGGAGTAAAAGCTTTTAAAAAGTAAACAATTAAACATTAATATAAATACTAAAATTAAAATTACATGAACATTAAAAAGAGTATCTTATTTATTTGCTTATTGGTAGCATCAACATCATTTGTTAAAGCACAAGAAAACAAAGCGTTTGAGGCAGAAACAATTACTTTTTTAAAACTTACGGGTGCAGGAGCTGCTTTTGAACAGGTGGTAACACAATTGGGAGCAATGGTTAAAGAAGAAAATAAAGAATCTTATGCTAAGGAAGCGACAGAAAGTGTAGATGTTTTATATACAAAAATGGCTGCTATGTATATGGAAGAATTTACAGAAGCAGAAATAAAAGAACTAGTTAAATTTTACAATTCCGATTTAGGAAAAAAAATGGCATCTAAGCAAATGATGCTAATGCAAAAAGGAATGGCATTAGGACAAAATTGGGGAATGGAATTACAACAAATAGCTCAGAAGTACCAGTAGAATGACTAAGCTTAATGCTTCTCAAATACAAGAACTATATAGTTTTACACGTAAACATTATGTAGAACATTACGATTTACAAACCGAACTTGTAGATCATTTGGCTAATGGTATAGAAGAGCAAATACTATTGCACCCTAATATATCATTTAAAGAAGCATTAAGTTTAGAATTTAAAAAGTTCGGAGTACATGGTTTTGAAAACGTTATTTTAAAACGTAAAAATGCCATGGCACTACGCTATGGGAAAATAATTTTCAGCTTTTTTAAATCCTATTTTAGTATACCAAAGATTATAATTAGTATTACCTTAATAGCTACGCTAACCTTTATATTTAATAAAGTGGCAGCTAATTATAAGCACAATTTATATGTATATATACTGTACTCTATAGTAGTGTTACTATTTGTATTTACTTATATAAATCAAAAGAAATATAAATCAGAAATTTTAAAAGACACTAAAAAGTGGATGCTAAAAGAACAAATATATTCTCTAGGTACTTACGTTAATGTGGTTAATTTATTAGCTATAGTTATTAATTCATCATTAAATATTACTGCTTTTAAAGATTTTTTAGGAGCTATTATTTATGTAGATTTTTTCTTTGCCACACTCATTAGTTGTTTATTTATCTTGTCTTACATAATCGCTTTTGTAATTCCGTCAAAAGCAGAAGAGTTACTTTTAAAAACTTATCCAGAATATAATATCATTTAATGTGTAACAAATTTTGAGTTTGTTATACTAATGCAATATAAAAAACCAACCATGTTTAAAAATTTTATTAAACTAGAATGGAAAGCAATTACCAGATCATCTAGTTTTGGAAAACAATTGGCCGTAAAAATCTTTATGATTTTTTTAGGCATTTGGATGCTTTTTGGAGCAGTTAGTATGGGAGCAGGAATGTTTTTTGCACTAAAGAAATTTTTTCCGGATGTAGATCCTGTACAAAAAGTAAGCGAGTATCTTATTTATTGGATTCTTTTTGAGTTAGTTTTTAGGTATTTTATGCAAAAACTTCCTGTTATGGATGTAAAGCCTATGCTTATACTTCCTGTAAAAAAAGATATAGTTACAAAGTATATTCTAGGTAAATCAGGATTGTCATTCTTTAATTTTATATCCTTATTTATTTTTATTCCTTTTGCAGTTGTGTTGCTTTTTCAAGGATATGCTGCAGTAAACGTTATTTTCTGGTTCTTATCTATTGTCTGTATAATACTCTCTCTTAACTACATTAATTTTATTATAAATAAAAGCGATAAAGCCTTATTTATAATTGCAGGTATAGCATTGGTGCTTTATGGGGTACATTATTTTAATTTGGCGCCAGTTACCGAGAACTTTAGAATAGCATTTTATACTTTGTATAAATATCCGGCAGCTTTTGTAGCACCATTAGCGGTGCTTTTAGGAACATATGGTTCTAATTTTAATTATTTAAGAAATAGGATTTATTTAGATGCTTCTATAAAAGAAAAAATTTCTGAGGTAGAAACAAAAGATATGTCTTGGACCAAAAGGTTTGGTGCTATAGCGCCTTTTCTTAGGTTAGATTTAAAATTAATATGGAGAAACAAGCGAACCAAAATGCAGGTCTTTATGTCGCTCCTAATGATTTTTTATGGACTAATTTTTTATCTAAATGATCAATTTTCCAGTATGTCTTATATGATGGTGTTTTGTGGTATTTTTATAACGGGCATATTTTTAATGAACTTTGGACAGTTTATACCAGCATGGGATAGTGAATACTATAGTATGATGATGTCTCAGAATATACCCTTGCGTAAATATTTAGAATCTAAAGCAGGATTAATTTCTGTGAGTATAGTGGTAATGACAATATTGTCTATACCCTATGTGTATTTCGGCTGGCAAGCACTTGCCATTAATGTAAGTTGCGCATTGTATAATTTAGGAGTTAATATTCCTGTAGTGTTATATTTTGGGTCTAAAAATAAAAAACGAATAGATTTAGCAAAAAGCGCCATGGGGAATACGCAGGGGATGAGTGCTGCGCAATTAATAGTTGGTTTACCCTTGTTTTGTATTCCAATGATTATCTATGCAGGTCTTAATTATTTAGTGTCTTTAGAAGTTGCACTGGCGGTACTTTCTGTTTTAGGTATTATAGGATTTTTGTTAAGAAAACCACTCTTAGATAAAATAACAGAATTGTATAGAAAGAAAAAGTATGTAATGATTGCAGGCTTTAAAGAACAAAATAATTAACCATTTCCTTTTTAAGTTAAAAGTAATAGTATGATAACAGTAGAGAATCTTACCAAAATATACGGAGGTAAAACAGTATTAAATTTAGCAGGTTTAGAAATACAGAAAGGACAGAGTTTTGGACTTGTAGGTAATAACGGAGCGGGCAAAACTACCCTATTTAGTTTATTGTTAGATCTAATACAACCTACAACGGGGGCTATTATAAATAATGGTGTTGAGGTGAGCTCTAGTGAAGAATGGAAACCCTTTACTTCTGCTTTTATAGACGAGAGTTTTTTAATAGGATACCTAACCCCTGAAGAGTATTTTTATTTTATAGGCGAATTAAGAGGACAGAATTAAGCAGATGTAGATGCATTATTAGCTAATTATGAAGATTTTTTCCATGGCGAAATCTTAGGTCAAAAAAAATATTTAAGAGATTTATCTAAAGGAAATCAGAAAAAAGCAGGTATTGTAGCATCTTTTATTGGTAGCCCAGAGGTAATTATTTTAGATGAGCCTTTTGCTAATTTAGACCCTACAACACAAATACGGTTAAAGCAAATTATTAAAGATTTGGCAGAGAATAAAAATATAACAGTTTTAGTATCTAGTCACGATTTAATGCATGTAACAGAAGTTTGCGAACGTATTGTAGTCCTTAATAAAGGAGAAATTGTAAAAGATATACAAACTTCTACAGAGACTTTACAGGAGTTAGAAAGCTTTTTTGCAGGGTAAATTACCTTAGAAAACAGATTTTTATAAAAATTTCAAAATATATTTTATTTCTTTCACTATCCTTTTTTACAGTTTCACCAGACTATCTTAGGTCTGTAAGATTAATTGTATTATATACTTTAATAGTAATGTTTATAGTGTTTTGCATACTATAAGCTTTTGTTTTCTTTAAAGTAAAAAGAATAAAAAGGCTTTTTTTAGCCTTAATTATAACCTATTATTTCCCTTAATTTTTTGTTAAAAAATAAAAACCTTAAAATGTCTAAGGTTTTTATGTAGTCTACATGGAAAATGTTTTCTTAAATTGTCCTCTCAATACTCTATAATTGTAAGAAAATATTTATTCAATATTAATAAAATTTAAGATGAACTACAGCTATACAAATGAAGATTACGAGGAGTTAGACGAAAGAGGTTTACCCAAAATTTTTAGCTATTCTTCAGATAGAATAAATGAAATTATACATGTAGATGAGGATGAAGAAAAACATCCTGCATTAAATTTTAACCATGTTCTTACAGAATTTAGAAAAAATATAGAGCAACCAATAGATTATTTTTGCGAAGGATATTTAAAGGAAAATTACCTAAACAAAAAATATGATGTTACTCAATTTATAAATACAGTACATCAATTACGTCGATTTTTATTTAATCTAGAAAAAGAAGGTACACTAAGGGTATAGTTTCCCTAGATAGCTGTATTTTACATTCTTTAAAGCAGAAATAGTCTGTAGCAAAGAATAAGTACAGCTATTTTTATTCATAATTAATAGGTATTTTGTTTTTTATAACCCATTAAAAATTGTCTGTTAAGACATGCCTACATCTGCTTCATTAAAAAAAGTTAATTTTACTGACTTAAAAGTATAATAATTTAAC
>CALHVB010000095.1 GCA_938039345.1 uncultured Sediminicola sp. | reverse complement strand
GGAGCACCTTATTGGGATATGTATGCGCGTGGAGCCATTTTTGGTTTAACTAGAGATACCGGGCAGAGGCATATTGTTAGGGCAACTCTAGATAGTTTAGCCTACCAAACAAGAGATATCTTAGAAGCTATGCAGAATGATGCTGAGGTAGAATTAAAGTCGTTAAAAGTAGACGGAGGCGCATCAGCAAATAATTACCTAATGCAATTCCAAGCAGATATTTTAAATAAAGAAGTAATAAGACCAGCTTCGGTAGAATCTACAGCACTTGGAGCAGCTTATTTAGCAGGCATTACCATAGGATTGTGGACAGAAAAAGATGTTCTCAGTAGTAAAAGTATAGATACTATTTTTAACTCAAAAATGGCAGAAGAAAATAGAAGTAAAAAATACAAAGGTTGGCAAAAAGCAATAAAACGTAGTATGAGTTGGGAAAACGAGTAAAGATTATTGCTAAATATTAAATTAGAAAAAGAAAAATATGCAAACAAAAAGGTTTACAAACCTTGATAGGCAAAATACGATTACAACCTTAAAAGAAACCGAATATGATTTGGTGGTTATAGGTGGTGGTATTACAGGAGCAGGAATATTATTAGATGCGGCATCTAGAGGAATGAAAGTTGCTTTGGTAGAAAAAAGAGATTTTGCATCAGGAACAAGTAGCAAATCAACTAAATTAATCCATGGAGGACTACGCTATTTAAAGCAGTTCGATTTTAAATTGGTGAATGAAGTAGGAACAGAGCGTTTAATTGTACATAAGTTGGCTCCACACTTGGTAATTCCAGAGAAAATGTTGTTACCGCTTATTAAAAACGGTTCCTATGGTAAGTTTATGACCTCTATAGGCTTAAAAGTCTATGATATTTTAGCAAAAGTTAAAGGAGACGACAGGCGTAAAATGCTAGGTAAATCTGCCACAATGAGGTTAGAACCATTACTTCCAAAAAGTATATTAAAAGGTTCTGGTTATTATGCAGAATACAGAACAGATGATGCAAGGCTAACCATAGAAAACATAAAAACAGCTTTAAATTTTTCGGGAACAGCTTTAAATTATACGCAAGTAGTAGATTTTATTCTTAACGATAATCAAATAGCTGGTGTAGTTGTTGAAGACCAAATTTCTGGAGAAAAATATGAAATTAAATCTAAGTATGTTATTAATGCTGCAGGCCCTTGGGTAGATGAGCTCAGAGCAATTAATAAATCTAAAAAAGGAAAGCAGTTGCATTTAACTAAAGGAGTACATTTAGTTTTTCCGCATAGCAAACTACCCTTAAAACAGTCGGTTTATTTTGATGTGCCAGATGGTAGAATGATGTTTGCCATTCCGAGAGGAAAAATAACTTATGTAGGTACTACCGATACAGATTATAAAGCAGATAAAAACAATATTATTGCAGATGGTGCAGATGCCACTTATATCATTAATGGAACAAATAATATGTTCCCAGATATTAATTTAGAAAAAAAAGATATTATTTCTAGTTGGGCAGGAGTACGCCCATTAATCCACGAAGACGGAAAATCGCCTTCAGAATTATCTAGAAAAGATGAAATTTTTACTTCTGATACCGGATTAATAAGTATTGCCGGAGGTAAGCTTACAGGATATAGAAAAATGGCGGAACGTATCTTAGATATTGTACAAGATAAGTTAGAAGACAATTATCAAAAAACATCAAAAAAATCGTTTACAGACCAAATTCCATTATGCGGAGGCCCATGGACAAGTTGCGAAGAGGTTAAACAATATATCAACACATTATATAATACAATTGAGCCTTACGGTTTTGAATATTATGATGCTTGGTATCTTACCACAACTTATGGTAAACAAGTAGAAGATATTTTAGAAATATTTAAAGTAACTAAAGCAAAGGATTTATACGAGCGTATGCTAAAAGCAGAATTATATTTCTGTATTAATTATGAAGGAGTACAAACACCTATGGATTTTTTTATTCGTAGAACGGGAAGATTGTATTTTGATATAGATAGTATACGAAAATATCAGGATGTTATTTTAAAAGAATTTAAAACAACCTTTAATTTATCAGAAGAAAAAATAACAGAGTATGCCAATATTTTAACTATGGAAATAGAGAGGCATGCTACTCCGGCTGCAGTGTAAATAATAGTTAATAATGTGTGTTTTATGAGGATGAATATATGTAAAATAGCTTTTTTTGTTTTTTTGTTTCAGCTTATTAGTTGTAAACAGAATGCAGAAAATAAAGAGTTTACAATATTCTCCAACCTAAACCATGCCAGTTCAAATATTAAATTTAGTAATACACTTACAGAAAACGATTCTTTAAATTACTTTACATATTCTTATCTGTACATGGGAGGTGGTGTTGCTGTAGGGGATATTAATAATGACGGACTACAAGATATTTATTTTACAGGAAACCAGGTATCTAATAAACTCTACCTAAACAAAGGTAATTTAGAATTCGAAGATATTACAGAGAAAGCTAATGTAGCTGGCGATAGTCGTTGGTATACAGGTGTTACCATGGCAGATGTTAATGATGATGGTTATTTAGATATTTATTGTTCTGTAGCAGGAAAATTTAATCCAAAAGGCAATCAGTTATTTATAAATAATAAGAACGGAACCTTTACAGAGAA
>CALHVB010000094.1 GCA_938039345.1 uncultured Sediminicola sp. | reverse complement strand
AATTCTTATCAGAATTTTATTCTAACTGACGTTATTAAGATTAAAAAGCGACATCTTTAGTACTTCTAAATTTCGGCTAATCTAAGTACAGAATCCAGAGAAGTGTATCGAGAATAGTTTTTTAAATTATAGATTTTCATTAAAAGAATGAAATATATAGCTTGTATACTCTTTTATTTAGGGTGTTTATTTATTTCAATATAAAAAATATATTATCCTTTTTTAAAATATTTAAAAGGAACGAAAAGCATCCCAAAACATTCTCCTTTGTCTTTTCCTAAATGTTTATGGTGCATTTTATGAGCTCTCCTTAATCCTTTTGCGTACCAATTATTGGTGTTTCTTAGGATTTTAAAACGTTGGTGTATAAAAATATCATGCACAATAAAATAGGCAGCACCATATGCCATTATTCCAAGTCCTAGAGGCCATCCATACCAAAAAGTTGTATTTGCTGCTGCTGCAAAAAGAGACATACTAACTACGGCATAAAAAATAAAAAAAGCATCATTTCTTTCAAACCAAGAATCATGGTCTTTTTTATGATGGTCTTTGTGTAAAGACCATAGAAAACCATGCATTACATATTTATGTGTAAACCATGCCATGAACTCCATAAAAGCAAAAGTGCCTACAAATAGTAATATCCAAATGATAGTGTTCATAATTTATACTAAATTAAGTTTAAAGTTTATATACGATTTAGCTAATAACTCAAACTTCTGATAGTTAGGTACTCTTATACGTGTGTTTTTAATTTCTAAAGGAGGAGTATTTTGTAATTTTTCTAATAATTTATAATAATATTTGTAAGCAGTATATACTCCAAATTTAGCTCCATTAGGCAATTGGGCTATACCTTTATACCCAACAGCAAAATCGTGCTTAATTTCATTAATTATTTTTGTTTTAGAGTTTTCATCCAACTCCATTAGATTGGTATTTGGAAAGTAAGTACGACTTAAATCTTCAAAATCTGCTTTTAAATCTCTTAAAAAATTTACTTTCTGAAAAGCAGAGCCTAATGCCATAGCGCTATGTTTTAATTTTTCGTAAGTAACATCATCTCCTTGTACAAATACTTTTAAACACATAAGACCAACTACGTCTGCAGAACCATAAATGTATTGTTTATATTCTTCGTCTGTATCGTATATTTTTTTGTTTAAATCCATACGCATACTTTTCATAAAAGAAGCTACTAAATGGTATGGGATATTGTATTTATGATAGGTGTGCTGAAAAGAGTTTAAAATAGGGTTTAAACTAATTTTTTGCTCTAAAGAAATTTTAAAATCTTCTTCGAACTTATTAAAAAGAAGCTCTTTGTTATAATCATGAAAACTATCTACTATTTCGTCTGCAAAGCGAACAAAACCATAAATATTATAGATATCTTTTCTAATAGTAGGAGATAGCATTTTTGTAGCTAATGTAAAAGAAGTGCTGTAAGATTCTGTTACTAATTTGCTACAATCGTATGAAATAGTGTCGAATATGGCTTTCATTTATTATTGTTTTTAATGATTAGCTCAGAAGCTAGCTTTCCTGAGATTAAAGCTGGAGGAACTCCCGGTCCCGGAACCGTTAATTGTCCAGTAAAATATAAATTCTCTACTTTCTTACTTTTTAACTTAGGCCTTAAAAAAGCAGTTTGTAAAAGAGTATTTGCCATGCCATATGCGTTTCCTTTATAAGAATTGTACTGTTCTTTAAAATCGTTAACACAAAAGCTTTCTTTAAAAATAATACTATTTTCTACATTTTGCTTTGTTTTTTCTTGAAAACGTTTAATAATTAAATTAAAATAAGATGCTCTTAATTGTGGGGTGTCTTTTAAATTTGTTGCTATAGGAATTAAAAAAAAGCCAGTTTCACACCCTTTTGGAGCCATACTATGGTCTGTAATAGATGGGAAGTTTACATAGAATAATGGGTCTTTAGGCCATTTGGGGGTATCGTATATTTCTTCGGCGTGTTTTTCAAAGTCTGTATCAAAAAATAAATTATGGTGCTCAATATTACGTAGCTTTTTATCAAAACCAACATAAAATAATAGCGAAGAAGGAGCAAAGGTTTTTTTATCCCAATAAGCCTCAGAATACTGTCTATGTTCAACATCTAATAAGCTTTCTGAATGATGGTAATCTGCTCCGCTTAAAACAACATCAGCATCAATATTTTCATTGTTTACCGTAATTCCAATTACTTTTTTATTTTCTACTCTAATTTTTTCAACATTAGCATTGGTGTTTATATTAACGCCTAATTCTTTTGCTAACGAAGTCATAGCTTTTATAATTTCGTACATACCACCTTTTGGGTGCCATGTGCCTAAACCAAAATCGGCATAATTCATAAAATTGTAGAAAGATGGGGTTTTGTTTGGTTTAGCTCCTAAAAATAGCACAGGGAATTCTAGTGTAGCTATTAATTTAGGGTTTTTAAATTTTTTACGAACTTGTTTACTTATGGTCGTAAAAAACTGATTTACTCTTATAGCTGTTTCTGGAGTAATTAGTTCTAGAGGTGAAACTCCAGGGCGTAATACTATCTTATTAATAGCAATATTATAGTTTTTTTGCGCTTCTGAAATAAATTTTCTTAGGTGTTTAGAGCTGCCTTTTTCTATACGATCAAATTCTACACTTATTTTATCCATAGAATCTCCAATGGTTATAGTATCGTCTGAAAAGAATATTTTGTAGGCCGGACTTAATTTGTCTAGCTGGTAATAATCACTTGTTTTTTTGTTGAAATCGGCGAAAAATTTATCAAAAATATCAGGCATCCAATACCAGCTTGGTCCAATATCAAAAGTAAATCCATTTTTTATTAGCTGTCTGCATCTGCCTCCAGTGGTATTATTTTTTTCATAAATAGAAACATTGTAACCTTCTTTAGAAAGGTAGCAGGACGCAGCTAGAGCAGAGAAACCTGAACCAATAATGATGATTTTTTTATTCATTTAGCGGGGTAGAATTCTATTTAGATATTATTTGTTAATTCTTCTATGGAACGAAACACTTTTATGTTAGTAGGCAAATTACCCTTTTCTAAATGTTGAGTTTGGTGCCCTAAAATCCATAAATTAGAATTAGAAACATTTATTACTTGTTCTGTAAATTCTGTGATGTAATTTTTGATTTTATCTTTAGTAGGCTGAATTGTGAAGTATGATATAAAATGTAGATTAGAGTGGTAGCTAAGTATTCTTTTTAAATCGTTAATAGGTAAAGATTGTCCTAAGTAAATAACTTTATAACCGTTCAATAGAATTTCATAATTTAGGTATAACAAGCCTAATTCATGAATTTCATTTTCGGGTAAGTAAAGCACAAAGGTTTTTTCTTTTTTTGTAGGCTTGCTTGCTTGTAAAGCATCAATATTAACAATTGTCTTTTGTTTAATTAAGTTGGTTACAAAGTGTTCATGTGCAGGGCTAATAGTATTTGTTTGCCATAATAAACCTATTTCATTTAAAAAAGGAATAAATACATTGTAAAAAATATCTTTAAATGATTTTTCTTTAGATAATGTATTATAGGTTTTAAAGAAAAGATTTTGGTCAAAATTAATCATAGCTAACTTAAAAGCATTATAAACATAGTCTTTGTTAGCATGCTTTGTTATAATTTCATTAACTAGTACAGGAATACTATTTTCTGGTATTTTAGCTATTTTAGAAATTTTATATCCACTATTGTATAACAGCGTTATATTTAATAGTTTTTGCAAACTATTTAAATTGTAGTGTCTTATATTGGTGACAGTTCTATCTGGGGATAATAAATTATATCTTTTTTCCCAAATACGGATAGTATGAGCTTTTATACCAGATAAATTCTCTAAATCTTTTATACTAAAACTATCTTTTATATTGTTCATTGTTTTGATAAAAAAATTAAACAAAATAAAGTTAATTAAAAAATAGATACATCTACTTAATTAGAGCTTTTTTTTTGGTATTTTATTGAAAAAAGAAGAAATAATAGGTTTTAAAGGATAAAATGAACCTTTTTTGGTAGTTTTTTGTGCCCACGACTGGATTCGAACCAGCACGTCCTTGCGAACACCACCCCCTCAAGGTGGCGTGTCTACCAATTTCACCACGTGGGCTTACACCTTAATAATATTAAAAATATGAGTTACAAATATATTATAACAAAGTTTGTTAATTTACTTTTTTGATATAAAAAAATGCTTAGTTGTACACCAAGTGAATTTGTTTCTGAGTAAAAAACAATAAAAGTTTATGTAGACTACTTTTTGAGATAAAAAATAGTAAACTAATAAATAATAAAGTAGTTATTAATTAGTGCTTGGCTTTTATTCTAGTATCAATTTCTTTTATAAGCCAGCATAAAATGCCAATAGCAATTCCCCCAAAACCAATTAAGATTAGTAATTTTTCCATTTTATTTTTGTTAGTTAGGTTATTGTAAATTAAGTTTTTTCTTACTTTATTTAAAGAAAAAAATTAATTAGTGGTGCCGCTAATATATATAAAATGTTAAATTCTAACAAATTTCAAATAAAAAAACCTCCTGTGATGGAGGCTTTAAATTATTCTTTATAAGTAATTTAAATGTTTGGTTGCGGAGTCATTCGTAAATAGGGTTTTACTTCTTCTACTCCTTTTGTAAAAATTTCTTTAGCGTCTTCGGTTGTTATAGCTGGGCTTATTACAACATCATCACCATGTTTCCAGTTTGCTGGTGTAGCTACTTTATGATTTGCTGTTAATTGTAAAGAATCTATAACACGTAAAAGTTCATGGAAATTACGACCAGTAGAAGCAGGGTAAGTAATAATTAGTTTTACGGTTTTGTCTGGACCAATAATATATACAGAACGTACTGTTAATGTGCTATTTGCATTTGGGTGAATCATATCATAAAGGTCAGAAACCTTTTTGTCTTCATCTGCTATAATAGGAAAGTTAACAGTTGTATTTTGAGTTTCATTTATATCTTTAATCCATTCGGCATGTGATGCAGCGCCATCAACACTTAGTGCCAACATTTTTACATTACGCTTTTCAAAATCATCTTTAAATTTTGCAGCTGTACCTAATTCTGTAGTACACACAGGAGTAAAATCGGCCGGGTGAGAAAATAATATTCCCCATCCATCACCAATATAATCGTATAGGTTAATCATTCCAGCAGAGCTGTCCGCTGTAAAATCTGGAGCTATATCTCCTAATCTTATTGTTGCCATAATATATTTTTAAGTTGAAATATTTAGTTATTTTTTTAAATGTTGATAATTCTATAAAGTTAAGAGTATCTTAAATAAGTTTCATTTTTGAAAGGTTAAAAATCTATTAAAGTTTATGTGTATTCATTAAAGTTTTTTAGTGTAACTTTTGTACTTTTATTTTATGGATACTGCTACGTTAGAAAATTTAAAATACCCTGTAGGACATTTTCAATGTCCTGAATCTATTACAGAAGATCATGTTACTAATTGGATAAAAGAACTAGAAATACTTCCCAAAAAATTAGAAGATTTAGTGTCTGGTTTAAATGCATTGCAGTTAGAGGTTACTTATAGGCCTGGAGGATGGACTATAAGGCAAGTAATACATCATATTGCGGATAGCCACCACCATAGCTATACGCGTTTTAAGTGGGCGCTTACAGAGGATAAACCTTTAATTAAGGCTTATGATGAGAACAGCTGGGCAAAATTATTTGATGCCCATACTGCTCCCGTGCAATTGTCTATAGATTATATTAAGGTTTTGCATGCAAAGCTAGTATACCTTTTACGAGGGCTTTCGGAAGAAAAATTAGAGAAAAGATATATACATCCAGAAGGTAATATAGAAGTAACCGTTGCAGAAAATATAGGGAAATATGCATGGCATGGAAATCACCATTATGCACATATAGAAAACTTAATTATTGAGCAAGGTTGGTAATGTAACATAATATTAAGCGTCTTTTTCTCCTCCTTTTGGACCATAAAAAATAACCCAAGTAGAAAAATCATCTGTAAAATTTTCAAATCTGTGGATATTCCCTGCAGGCACAAATAAAAAATCACCAGGTTTAAAGGTGCATCTTTTGTCATTATTTAAAAATTCACCAGAACCAGATATTATAATGTATGCTTCATCTTTGGTATGTGGTTGCTGTAGGTCTACTTTATTAGGTTTGTAAACCTCAATTTCTAAAGTTCCATGATTAAATAATGATATAAATTCTTTTTTGCTATTTGTTAATTTAGCTAAGGCTTCATCTTTGTCTATTTTCATAACCATTTAATATTACAGCCAATACTAGGTTTTTGTTCCGTGTTCACTTCCTTACCTGTTAAAATGGCATCCATTGCATTGCATAAATCTATACCCGTTAAAGGAAGACCATTTCCTGGTCTAGAATTGTCTAATTGTCCACGATATACCAATTCTAAATTGTTATTGAATAGGTAAATGTCTGGAGTACAAGCAGCATCATAAGCTTTTGCAACCTCTTGTGTAGCATCATATAAATAAGGGAAACTGTAATTTTCTTTTTTGGCAACCTCTGTCATTAAATGTGGTGCATCTTGCGGATAGTTTATAATATCGTTACTAGAGATGGCAACAAAAGATATTCCCTTTGGTTGGTATTCTAAAGCAAGCTTAGTTATTAATGGATTTACGTGTATTACAAAAGGGCAATGGTTACATATAAATAATATTACAGTTCCTTTTTCTCCTTTTGTATTTTCTAATGTTTTATGCTTACCAGATACAGTATCTAATAGGTTAAAATTAGGTGCTATTGTACCTAGAGCTAACATATTACTTGGTGTTCTTGCCATGCTATTTTATAATTATGTTTTGTAAAATAAAAAACGACTCTTTTTTGGAGAGTCGTTTTTGTGTTTTTCTATATGAATTGATGTTTAAATATCATCAAAATCTACATCTGTAAAACTCTCTGTAGAAGTTTCTACTGCATCTTCTGCTTTAGGGATTTCTACGACTTCGTCTTTTTTAAAGTCTTTTTGGTGTCTTTCAGAAATTACTTCGCTACCTTTTTCATCAACAATGTAATTCATCATTTCATTTAAAATTTCTTGGAAAGAAGTAAAGTCTTCTTTATACAAGTATATTTTGTGTTTTTTGTAGTGAAATGAACCATCGTCATGCGTAAACTTTTTGCTCTCTGTTACTGTTAAATAGTAATCTCCAGCTTTTGTACTTCTTACATCAAAAAAGTAAGTTCTTCTTCCTGCTCTTAAAACTTTAGAATAAATTTCTTCTTGATCCATTAAATTTTTCTCGCTCATCTCGTCTAGTGTTCTAGTTATGTCAATTACTCATTAATTCTGTCAAAAATGGAAAAAAAAACCTAATATAACAAGACTTTTTTAGTTTTCTTTCTCTGATACTTGATTGAGGTAAAGTTCTTTGTAGTAGCCATTTGCGTTAATTAAATCTGCATGAGTTCCTTCTTGTAGAATTTTTCCATCTTCTAAAACTATAATTTTATCAGCATTTTTAGCGGCGGAAACTCTATGGCTTACAATAAGTGTGGTTTTATTTTGAGAAGCTTTTTTTAAGTTGTTTAAAATTTCTTCTTCTGTTTCTGTGTCAACAGCAGATAAACAATCATCAAATAAATAAATAGTAGGGTCTTTTAAAAGAGCTCTAGCAATAGAAACACGTTGTTTTTGTCCGCCACTTAATGTAATTCCTCTTTCTCCTAGAACAGTATCGTAACCATTAGAAAAGCCGGTGATGTTTTTATGTACAACTGCTTTTTTAGCAACAGTAATAATTTCATCATCGGTAGCATTTTCTTTACCAAACTTTATATTGTTTTTTATAGTGTCTGAAAATAAGAAGGCGTCTTGCGGTACAGTACCAATAGCATTTCTAAGGTTGTTTAGATTTAACTTTTTTATAGGAGCATCTCCGATGGTTATTTCTCCAGAGCTTGCATCGTATAATCTTGTAATTAAGTTTAGTATGGTAGATTTTCCAGAGCCTGTTTTACCAATAATAGCAACTGTTTCTCCTTCGTTAATTGTAAACGAGGTATTTTTTAATGCTGTAATATTAGTATCATCATAGGTAAAAGAGACATTCTTAAATACAATTTTTCCTGTTATTGGTGTTTCTTCTTTAACTTCATTTTTAATGTCTGGAACAATACTTAAAAATTCATTAATTCTTTTTTGCGAAGCTTCAGCACGTTGAATAATAGAGGTTAGCCAACCCACAATAGCAACAGGCCAAGTAAGCATATTTACGTACAGTATAAACTCTGCAATAATACCAATAGAGGCTATTTCTCCGTTTATATATTGTTTACCTCCTATATAAATTACAAAAATGTTACTAATACCTATTAATAGTATCATTAGCGGAAAAAACCAGGCATTTACTTTTGCTAATGCCATACTTTTTTGTTTCCCTTCTAGGGCAAGTGCTTGTATGTCTGTATTTATTTTAGGCTCTAATCCATATGCTTTTATAACAGAAATGCCAGAAAAAGCTTCTTGTGTAAATGTAGATAAAGAAGATAGGTATTCTTGGACAACTGTACTGCGTTTGTGAATTATTTTACTAATCTGATATATAAGAACAGATAAAAAAGGCAATGGTATTAATGTGTAAAAAGCTAGCGTAGGAGCCTTTATAAACATAATAGGAATTAAACAAGCAAATAAAGTAAGTGTTTGTATGCCATACATAATGGCAGGACCTCCGTACATACGTACTTGTGTAACGTCTTCACTAATACGATTCATTAAATCGCCAGTTCTGTTTTTCTTATAAAAATTTAAGTTTAAGGCTTGGTATTGCTCATAGATTTCATTTTTTAAATCGTACTCTATATACCTAGATACATTAATGATAGTTTGCCGCATTAAAAATGTAAAAAAACCAGAAAGTAAAGCTGCTGCTATTATAATAAATATATTTTCTAATAATTGTTCTTCTATAACAGCCACAGACATAGTACCATTGCTAATGGCATTTTCTACTATTTTAAAAGACTTATTTACATACGGAGGCATTACTAAAGAAAAAACACGAGCTATAACAGTAATTATTACGCCTAGTAATAATTTAAGCCAGTATTTCTTTAAGTATTTGTTAATGTATTTTAATTCTTTCATTTAGCTAGAGTGCTATAAATCGTTTTTTTACAAAAGCACAAATATAGCGGTTTGCCCTATAAATAAATGTTATAAAAAGTATAATATAAAAACAGTTTGCTGTAGGTAGGAAAGAAAATATAAATTACTTTTGCCACGCAAAATATTTATAAAAATAAAGTTCTTTAAAATGCTTACAAGAAGGCACATTCGTGTAAAAGTAATGCAGTGTATTTATGCACTTACACAATCAAAGAGTGATTCTTTAGAGGGTCAGCAAAAGTTTTTAAAAGCTAGTATAGACAACATGTACTCTTTGTATTTGTTAATGTTAAGTCTTATGATAGAAATTCATAAGATGGCAGAAGACCAACTAGAGCGTTCCTCTAAAAAGTATATTGATGTAGATACAGATAATTACCCTAACAAAAATAAATTTGTTGCTAATAAATTATTACAACAAATAACAGGTAATAGAATATTAAAGAACGAATTAGAAGCAAGAAAACTTAAAAATTGGTATTTAAATGAAGAGTATGTAAAAATACTTTACAAAGAGATACTAAATTCAGATGCTTACAGTGCTTACATGAGTGCTACTACAAGCACTTACAACGAGGATAGAAAACTTATTTTAGAACTTTTTAAAACTGTAATTGCTCCAAACGATAAAATTTACGAGTATTTTGAAGACGATAAGCTTACTTGGGTAGATGATATTCCTATTGTAAATACATTTATTTTAAAGCAGTTAAAGAAAGTAAAAGAGGACGATAGTGTATCTTTCTTTTTGCCTCAATTATTAAAGGATGATGACGATTTAGAATATGCAAAAAAGTTATTAACGAAAACATTGTTAAATAACGAATCTTTAGTAAAAGAGATAGAAGGAAAAACACCCAATTGGGATAAAGACCGTATTGCAGATATAGATGCTATTTTATTAAAGATGGCTATATGCGAATTGCTTAATTTTTCATCAATTCCAGAAAGGGTAACTATAAATGAGTATGTGGAAATTTCAAAAGAATACTCTACACCTAAAAGTAGTATTTTTATTAATGGTATTTTAGATAATTTGGTAAAGGAATACAAAGCGTATGGAAAATTAAAAAAGATGGGTAGAGGTTTGTTATAATTAAATATTCCTTTAATTTCGCAAGAAATGAAAAATTCTGTACTGATGAAAAAAATATTTTTAACTTTTAGTTTAGCATTAACTTTAGCCTTTGTTTCTTGTAAAGAAGACGCATCTAAAAAAATTAATGCAGCTAACGTAGAAGCTGCGGCCGATAGAGATGCAGCGGCAAAAAATGTACCTGTAATGAGTTTTGAAAAATCTGAGCACGATTTTGGTTCTATTACGCAAGGAACTCCTCAGAAAACTGTTTTTAAGTTTACAAATACCGGAAACGCACCATTAATTATTACGAATGCGAAAAGTACTTGTGGTTGTACAGTACCAGAATACCCTAAAAAACCTATTGCACCTGGAGCTACAGGAGAGCTTTTAGTAAATTTTAATGGTTCTGGAAAAAACGAAGTAACAAAAACAATAACAGTAACAGCTAATACAGCAAAAGGCACTGAATTACTAAAAATTAAAGCCTTTGTTAACCCTAAAGATACACCTATTGGTGTAGCAAAATAATACCAATATTAAGAATGGAAATATTACAAAATATGCAAGGAGCACTTCCTATGATATTAATTTTTGTGGTAGCATATTTTTTTATGATACGCCCACAAATGAAACGCCAGAAGGATGAAAAGAAGTTTGCAGAAGAATTAAGTAAAGGAGACAAAGTAGTTACCAGAAGCGGAATGTATGGTAAAGTAGTAGAATTGAATGATAAAGATAATTCTTGTGTTCTAGAAACTATGGCAGGTAAGATTAAATTTGACCGTTCTGCTATCTCATTAGAAATGAGTAAAAAAATAGCAAAAACTTCATCAATAGAGAAAAAATAAATATTTTCTTGGATAATATTAAAAGCACCAATCTTAATTTAAGATTGGTGCTTTTCTGTTTTAAGAAGCTTGTTCTGCAGTAAGTTCACATATTTTAGTAATAACTTCTACTGCTTTCTGCATGCTCTCTACAGGAACGTATTCGTATTTTCCATGAAAATTATGTCCGCCAGCAAAAATATTAGGACAAGGCAATCCCATATAACTTAATTGAGAACCATCTGTGCCACCCCGTATGGGTTTAATAATAGGTGTAATACCAATTGCCTCCATGGCATTTTTAGCAGTTTCCACAATATGAAAAACAGGTTCTACTTTTTCTCTCATATTATAATATTGGTCATTTACCTCTAAAGCAATACAATCGTTATATGTGCTATTAAGTTTTTTGGTAATAGTATGTAAAAGCAATTTTCTGTTCTCAAAATTAGCTCTATCATGATCACGAACTATTAACTCAATTTCTGCATGTTCAATACTTCCGTTTATATGGTGTATATGATAAAAACCTTCTCTTCCTGTAGTATGTTGGGGTACTTCTTGTTGGGGTAATAAAGCCATAAATTCATTAGCAATACCAATGGCATTTATCATTTTTCCTTTTGCATAGCCAGGATGTACACTTTTACCCTGAATTGTAATTTTTGCGCCAGCAGCATTAAAGTTCTCGTATTCTAACTCGCCAATTTGGCTGCCATCCATAGTATAAGCCCAAGAAGCACCAAATTTAGCAACATCAAACTTATGAGCACCTCTACCAATTTCTTCATCAGGAGTAAAGCCAACTCTAATAGTACCATGTTTAATTTCTGGATGTTGAATTAAATATTCCATGGCGGTAACAATTTCTGTTATCCCAGCTTTATCATCTGCGCCTAAAAGAGTAGTACCATCTGTAGTAATAATAGTTTTGCCTTTGTATAGTAACAAATCGTCAAAATAATCGGGAGAAAGTATAATGTTTTTTTCTTCATTTAAAACAATATCTTTTCCGTCATAATTTTTTATAATTTGTGGTTTTACATTAGTTCCAGAAAAATCAGGGGTAGTATCAAAATGCGCAATAAAACCAATGGTAGGGACATCAAAATCACAATTACTAGGTAATGTAGCCATAATGTAAGCATGTTTATCTATGGTAACATCTTGCATTCCAATTTGCTTTAATTCAGCTACTAGTTTATGCGCTAAATCCCACTGCTTTTTTGTGCTGGGAGTAGTGTTAGAACTGGCATCGCTTTGCGTATCAATAGTAACATAGCTTAAAAATCTATCTATAATGTTTTGCATGCATATAATTTTATCTCAAAAATAAGGTTTATATTGTTGTTGCGATACTGTTTAATAGATGTAAGTAGAAAATAATGAATGTAAAAAACTATACTTTTTTAGCCCTGTTTTTATTAATGAGTCTTCTAGGAAAAGCACAAGATTGTGTGTTAGATATTGGAGGGGAGCATTATAAAACTATAGAAAATGCCTTTCAGTTAAATGAAGAGCAAAAACAAAAATTAGAAAGTTTACGAGCAGCATTGGCTGTAGAAGCAAGATTGATTAATGAGGAAGCAGAAAAGCTTTTTGATACGCATCCGCAAAGCACACCAGAAGAATTAACGGTTTTAGGACAAAAATATAATGTTATAAAGCAAAAGCTATTAGATGTAACTATTAAGTACGATAAAAAATTATTAAGTTCTTTTAACGATAAGCAAAAAGAACGTTATCATAACCTTTGTAAAGAGGCATCTAGAAGTCCATTATTGGTTAGATAACAATGTTTCGTATTTATGTTGATAAAATAGTGGGTAAAAGCATTACTAGAGCAATGTAGTTTGTATTTTTGCAAAAATCAAAAATACCAATGTACAAACTACTCCTCCGACCTATTTTTTTTCTTTTTGATCCAGAAAAGGTACACCATTTTTCTTTCTCAATGATAAAGCTATTCTCTAAGATTGGCTTTTCAGGACTTTTTAGGTCAATGTATTTGGTAGAGGATAAGCGTTTAGAACGAGAGGTTTTTGGTTTAAAATTTAAAAATCCAGTAGGTTTAGCAGCCGGATTTGATAAGGATGCTAAGTTATACAATGAGTTGGGTAATTTTGGATTTGGGTTTATAGAAATAGGAACACTAACTCCAAAACCACAAGAAGGAAATCCTAAAAAACGATTATTTAGATTAAAAGAAGATCAGGCTATTGTTAACCGTATGGGGTTTAATAATAAAGGGGTAATGAATGCTGTAGAGCGTTTGCAGCAAAACAGAAATATATTAGTAGGAGGTAATATTGGTAAAAACAAAGTAACCCCTAATAGCGAGGCAACAAAAGATTATTTAATCTGTTTTGATGTTTTGTTCGATTATGTAGATTATTTTGTAGTAAATGTAAGTTCTCCTAATACACCAGGTTTAAGAGAGTTACAAGATAAGGAACCTTTAACAGCTTTATTAAAAGATTTAAAGAAAGAAAACGTAAAAAAGGCAGCAAGAAAAAAGGTAAAAGAAAAACCTATTTTACTAAAAATAGCTCCAGATTTAACAGAAGATCAGTTATTAGATATTATAACAATTGTAAAGGATAGTAAAATAGATGGTGTTATAGCAAGTAATACAACTATTGAGCGTAAAGATTTAAAATCGCACCGCATTTATGTAGAGGAAAAAGGAGGTTTAAGCGGTAAACCATTAAAAAATAGAAGTACAGAAGTAATACGTTTTTTAGCAGAGAAAAGTAATAAGGCATTCCCTATTATTGGGGTAGGGGGAATTCATTCTGCAGAAGACGCATTAGAAAAGTTAGAGGCAGGAGCAGACTTAGTACAATTGTGGACAGGATTTATTTATGAAGGCCCAGCATTGGTAAAACAAATAAATAAAGCCATTTTAGCAAATGCTTAAATAACAGTAAGTATATTATTTTCTTATAAATAATGGTAAATTTGAGATTGAGAAGATAAGATTTTCATGTCCGAATACCTTAAAATTATAGAATGTCCAAGAGATGCCATGCAAGGCATTAAACCATTTATACCTACTAATGAAAAGGTAAAGTATATTCAATCTTTATTAGGATGTGGTTTTGATACTATAGATTTCGGAAGTTTTGTTTCTCCAAAGGCAATACCACAATTGGTAGATACTGCAGAAGTGCTTTCAAAATTAGATTTATCTAAAACAAAAAGTAAGCTTTTAACTATAGTAGCCAATGTAAGAGGAGCTAATGATGCCTGTAAGCATTCAGAAATAGATTATTTAGGCTTTCCGTTTTCAATATCAGAAAACTTTCAAATGCGTAACACGCATAAAACTATAGCAGAGTCTGTTGCTAATTTAGAAGAGATTTTTAATATTGCTGATGCTGCAAATAAAGAAGTAGTAACCTATTTATCTATGGGATTTGGGAATCCTTATGGAGATCCTTGGAATGTAGATGTTGTAGGGGAGTGGACAGAGAAATTAGCAAGCATGGGCGCTAAAATATTGTCTTTGTCCGATACTGTTGGGACTTCTACACCAGAAACAATAGATTATCTTTTTTCTAATTTAATTCCAAAGTACCCAGATATTGAGTTTGGTGCGCACTTGCATACTACACCCGCAAAGTGGCACGAAAAAGTAGATGCAGCCTATAAAGCAGGTTGTAGAAGATTTGATGGTGCTATTAAAGGCTTTGGAGGCTGCCCAATGGCTACAAATGAACTTACAGGAAATATGCCTACAGAAAAAATGCTTTCCTATTTTACGTCTGAAAAAGCAGAAACTAATGTAAATTGGATGGTTTTTGAGGCTGCTCATAATAAAGCTTTGGCTTTATTTTCTACGTATCATTAAGACTTAATTATCTGTTTTTATGTGATTTATATATTACCCAAATGTTAAATATTAATTTTATTTAGATTTATTACAAATAAACTTTGCGGTTTTGACTTTAGGTTTTATATTTGCGGTCGTAAATAATTTATTATTTAAAATAAGTCTAAATAAAAACAATAAAAATAAAATGAGACGTTTACTACTACTTTCTACTTTGCTTTATACTCTAGTAATAACAGCGCAGACACCTACAGATTCTATTACTTTAAATCCTCAAAAGCAGATTAATGCGGCGCAACGATTATTGTCTGGTAATTATGCTTCTGCTGTAACAGTTGGTGCTTATGCAGAAATGTTATATAATCAACCAGAAGGAGATAATGGAGAATTAGATGTGCAACGTATGGTGCTTTTATTTGGTTATCGTTTTAATGACAAAACTCAATTTGTAACAGAAGTAGAATTAGAACACGTAAATGAAGTTTTTGTAGAACAAGCTTTTGTAAATTATAATATAGCAGATAATGTTAATTTACGAGGGGGTTTAATGTTAGTGCCAATGGGGATTATTAATGAATTTCATGAGCCTACAACTTTTAATGGAGTAGAGCGCCCTGCGATGGATAATGTAATTGTTCCAACAACATGGAGAGAGATTGGTATCGGAGTTAATGGTAGGTTTAATAATATTTCTTTAGGATACCAGGCATATATTTTTAATGGTTTTAAATCAACGTCCAGTGATGGTGAAGGAGGAATAACAGGAGTGTTAAAAGGGTCAAATGGTTTACGTAGTGGAAGACAAAAAGCAATACAATCTACTATAGATAGCCCAACTTTGTCTACAAAACTAGATTATTATGGAATACGAGGATTGCGATTAGGTTTTTCTACTTATATAGGGAAAACGCAAGCAGAAGATGATGCTGAGGAAATTGAAGGCGCCAATGTTGGAATTGCAATGATAGGATTTGATGCAAGATATGCTTATGAGCGCTTTACAGCAAGAGGACAGTTTATACATGCATCACTTTCAGATACGGAAAAATATAATACTGCAACAGGGAAAGATTTGGGGAGTGCATTGCAAGGATGGTATGTAGAAGGAGCATATAACTTATTGCCCAATACCAAAGAACAGAAATTATTTACTTTTGTTCGTTATGAGAAGTACAATACACACGCAAGTACAGCGGGAGATTTGGTAGAGAATGATGCTTTTAATAGAACAGATGTTACTACTGGTATATCATATCATGTTGCGCCAGGTGTAGTTTTTAAAGGAGACTATCAATTTAGAAGAAATGAAGCAGATGGAAGCGACGGAGTTAAAAATAGATTGAATTTTGGAATTGGAGTTTGGTTCTAAAAATAAATTAAAGCCTCTTTTTATTCATAAAGAGGTTTTGTTTTTTATGAAAATAGATTGGCATTATAGTTGTTTATTACAATAACATAAAATCAATTGATTTTTTTATTAAAAATGATTCTAAATTAGTAGTTTTGCGCTATGATATTAAAAAAAGCATCTATAGGTATTTTTTTGTTATTGACCTTTACTCTCTTTGGGTATGGGTTACCAAAAACTATTCAAAAGAAAGTACAAAAAGAGGTAATGAATGTTTTCGATGTTGCGACTTTCTCTATGGAAGCTGTAATTGTCTCAGAGAGTATTAACACTCAATTACCTTCTAAAATTACAGCAAATAATTTTTATAAGTTAATGGATGATAATAAACTTATAGGTTATGCTTTTATAGATAAAGCAAATAGTAAAACAGCTAAGTTTGATTATTTAGTGCTTTTTAATAAAGATTTAAAGATAGTACACTCTAAAGTTTTAGTATATAGAGAAGAATATGGGGGAGAAATTGGTAGCAAAAGATGGTTAAAACAATTTTTAGGGAAAACAGGAGAGGATAGAGTTAGTGAAAAAACAAATATTGATGCTATTTCTGGTGCAACAATTTCTGTACGCTCTATGACAAAATCTATGGATAATTTACTCCAAACTATAGGTATTCTTCAAAAAAACAAACAATTGTAATGAAATACAATGGTTTATTAACTACATTTCCTAAAGAAATAAAAATATTCATTGCTGCTTTTGTAGTTATATTGTCATTGGGATTTTATACAGGCTTATTGTTTGTAAATCAAACTAGTACAGTAACACCAAGTGGTGTCCAAGAAAACTATTTAGGCAACGAGGATGATGAAAATGCTGAGGTTATGAAATTTCATAAAGGAGAGCGAGAAATGTTAACTATTATTCATACGCATATACTCTCTATGTCATTTATTTTTTTTCTATTAGGTATATTGGTATGGTTGATAAAACTACCTAAAAAAGTTAAATTATTTTTAACAGTAGAGCCTTTTATATCCGTGATTTTAACTTTTGGTGGTATATATATGCTTTGGAGTGGCTTTCTATGGATGAAATACGTAGTTGTTTTATCTGGAATTTTAATGACTACCACCTTTAGTGTATCTTCTTTATTGGTTCTATATCAATTAGCTTTTTATAAAAAGTAAATAAGTTTCTTTGGCGTTAACACAAAGAAACTCTTTTGTTAAATTCTTAACGCTACAAGAAAAATCACTATATTTGCACGCAATTAATATTTAATTGCCATGCAAGCACACCTTGATAAAATTGTTGGAGAAGGTCTTACTTATGATGACGTACTCCTAGTCCCAGCCTTTTCTGAAGTACTTCCTAGAGAAGTAAATATACAAGCTAAATTTACACGTAATATTACCATTAATGTTCCTATTGTGTCCGCAGCTATGGATACAGTTACAGAATCTAAAATGGCAATAGCTATGGCTCAAGAAGGAGGTATAGGTGTATTGCATAAAAACATGACCATAGAGCAGCAAGCTATGAAAGTACGTAAAGTAAAACGTGCAGAAAGCGGTATGATTCTGGATCCTGTTACCTTACCATTAAACTCTATGGTTGGTGATGCAAAGGCAAACATGAAAGAGCATAGTATTGGAGGTATTCCTATTGTTGATGATGCAGGTAAATTAATAGGTATTGTAACCAATAGAGATTTGCGTTTTGAGAAAAATAATGAAAGATCTATTTCAGAAGTAATGACTTCTGAAAATTTAGTGACTGTAGCAGAAGGAACTTCTTTAGAGCAAGCAGAAGCTATATTGCAAGTAAATAAAATAGAAAAGCTTCCAGTAGTAAATAAAGACAACAAATTAGTTGGTTTAATTACTTTTAGAGATATTACAAAGCTTACACAAAAACCAATAGCAAATAAAGATAAATTTGGAAGGTTAAGAGTAGCGGCAGCTTTGGGTGTAACAGGAGATGCTGTAGATAGGGCAGCAGCTTTAGTAAATGCAGGTGTAGATGCGGTAGTGATAGATACAGCACATGGTCATACAAGAGGTGTTGTTTCAGTATTAAAAGAAGTAAAAAAGAAATTTCCTGAGTTAGACGTTATTGTTGGTAATATAGCAACAGGCGAAGCTGCTAAGTATTTAGTAGAGGCTGGTGCAGATGCTGTAAAGGTGGGAATTGGGCCAGGTTCTATTTGTACTACTAGAGTAGTAGCGGGTGTAGGTTTTCCTCAGTTTTCTGCAGTACTAGAAGTTGCAGCAGCTATAAAAGGAAGTGGAGTCCCTGTTATTGCAGATGGTGGTATTCGTTATACGGGAGATATTCCTAAAGCAATTGCGGCAGGAGCAGATACAGTAATGTTAGGGTCTTTATTAGCAGGAACAAAAGAATCTCCAGGGGAAACAATTATATATGAAGGAAGAAAGTTTAAATCGTATCGTGGAATGGGTTCTGTAGAAGCTATGAAGCAAGGATCTAAAGATCGTTATTTCCAAGATGTAGAAGACGATATTAAAAAATTAGTGCCAGAAGGTATTGTTGGGCGCGTTCCTTACAAAGGAGAATTGTTCGAGAGTATTCATCAATTTATTGGAGGTTTAAGAGCTGGTATGGGGTATTGTGGTGCTAAAGATATTGCAGTACTAAAAGAGACTGGACGTTTTGTGAAAATAACGGCAAGTGGAATTAACGAGAGTCATCCACACGATGTAACAATAACCAAAGAATCTCCTAACTACAGCAGGTAATTAAATGAAAAATATTTTTAGCCTTATGGCTTTTCTATGTATGTTTACTTCTTGTGTAGTAGTTAGTAAAGTGAACCTTAAGGCTAAAAATATAAATCATATTTATTTTTTTCAAGAAGGAATATCTTATGCTATAAAAGAAGATATAGCAACGCTAACTTTAAAACCTTCAGATTTTTCAATTCAGTATTTTAATAAACCAGTTCATAAAAAAGAGGGGAATTATAATATCACTAGAATTGTTTCGGTTCCCAATAAAGCTGAATTAGATAAGCTGCATGTTGGTTTAAAAACAGAAACTGTAAAGAATTTAGAATCGGGTAGTGGTTTGGCAGTATCAACAAAGTATGGTTATAATGGCGACTTGTTTATAAATGATTATGGGCACCATATATTGTATTATGAAAATGAAGAAGAAAGAACTGTTGATAAGATAGGAGCTAAATCCGATTTTTCATTATTTGAATTTAAAATTGCTCAAATTTTTGAGGAGCCTAATTTTATACCAATAAAAGATTCGGGCATAAATAAGCTATATTTTGCTATTTTTAGGGATTATAATAATGATAAAATTATAGATAAGGGAGAGCTAACAAAAATAATTATAACATTAGAAAAATAAGTTAAGTTATTTTTAATTATTTGATTTAGCAGCGTACGTTTTCCAATCTTTTTCCTTGTGTATATTGTCTCCAAAGTATTTTGCAATTTGTAAAAAAGCAACTGGTTTTTGATATCCAGGTACAGGGGATAACATATTTAATTCTTCATCTAAAAATACAGTGGTAGGATAACTCATTTTTCCATTCATTAGAGCGGCTGCAAATTCATGGTATCCTTTTCTGCCAGAAGGGACAAATTTAAATGTTTTTCCTTTGTATTCTATAGGCTCAGCACCTTCTCCGTCTAATTTTACCATATAATAATGTTTAGACATATATTTGGCCACTTCTTCATTTTGGAAAGTATCTCTATCCATCTTTTTACACCAACCACACCAATCAGTATATATATCAATAAAAATTTTCTTTGGAGTAGTATCAGTTTTAGCTAGTTCAGTGGCTTCTTTAAAAGAGATCCACTCTACTTCTTGCGCGCTCGTATGTAGGCTAAAAAAACCAATTGATAATAGTAAAGTATATTTTATTATGCTGTTTTTCATTTTTTTCATGGGGATTATTTATAATAATAGTCTAATAACTATATAAAAACTAACGTATTGATTGCGAAAATATTTTCAATAAAATAAGGTATTAAAAAACCCACTCGTTAGAGTGGGTTTGTATTTTTAATTTATTTAGCTATTGCCTTTTCTTTTTTAGGAGCAACAAATAAATCTTTTACATCTACTTGATTTTTGATGATATCATCAAAAGTTTCTGTTTTTCTTATTAAGATTGCTTTTCCTTTATGCCATAATACTTCTGCTGGTCTAAATCTAGAATTATAATTACTAGCCATAGTAAAGCAATAAGCCCCAGCATTTTTAAAGCAAAGAATATCGCCTTCGCTAATTTCTGTAATGTTTTTATTGCTAGCAAATGTATCAGTCTCACAAATATATCCTACAACAGAATAATAACGTTCTCTACCTTTAGGATTAGAAATGTTAGATATTTGATGCGTGGATCCGTAAAGCATTGGGCGTATTAAATGGTTAAAACCAGAGTCAATACTTGCAAATACTGTAGAAGTCGTTTGTTTAACTACATTTACTTTTGCTAGGAAAGAACCAGCTTCACTTACTAAAAACTTACCAGGCTCAAAAGCCAAAGTTAAATCTTTGCCATATTCTTTACAGAAAGAATTGAATTTGCTAGTTAGTTTTTCGCCTAATTCTTCAACATTTGTCTCTATATCTCCTTCTTTATAAGGAACTTTAAATCCACTTCCAAAATCTATAAAATCTAAATTTGGAAAGTTCTTTGCAGTTTCAAAAAGAATTTCAGAAGCATATAAGAAAACATCAATATCTAAAATATCACTACCTGTATGCATATGGATACCGTTAATGTTCATTTTAGTAACATCAACAATGCGTAATAAATGTGGTATTTGATGAATGCTAATACCAAATTTAGAATCTATATGACCTACAGAAATGTTTGCATTACCACCAGCCATTACATGCGGGTTTATTCTAATACAAACAGGTACATTTGGGTGTTTACTTCCAAATTGCTCTAAAATAGATAGGTTGTCTATATTTATTTGTACCCCTAAAGCAGAAGCTTCTTCAATTTCTTCTAAAGAAACTCCATTAGGAGTAAATATGATATCTTCTGGTTTAAAACCAGCTAATAAACCTAGCTGTACTTCTTGTATAGATACGGTATCTAATCCACTACCTAAACTATTAAATAGTCTTAATATAGAAATATTAGATAAAGCCTTTGTGGCATAGTTTAATTTTAAATTGTTAACTCCTTTAAAGGCATTTGTAAGCCTATTAAATTGAGAAACTATTTTTTCCGAATCGTAAACATATACAGGGTCTCCATATGTTTTCGCTATTTGTAATAAATCGGAATTCTTCATAATAACAATAATTTTACGCAAAGCTAACCTTCTTAATAATTATGAGCAAGAAAAAAAATGTGGAATATACAAAATACAACAAAATGTTTTATTTGCAACATTTTGTTTACGTATTAATACTGGTTTATACTTAAAAATGGACAAAGAAAGTGCATTTTGTTACTTTTATTATTTAATCTTTATTAGCACATATTTTCATTAGGGTAAGTGGCTTTGGTTTATTATTTTTGTTGTTCAAAATACGATACAATACAATTTACATATGAATATTCACGAATATCAAGGAAAAGAGATTTTAGCAAGTTTTGGAGTGCGCATTCAACGTGGAATAGTGGCTCATAATGCTAAAGAAGCTGTAGATGCAGCAAAACAATTAACACAAGAAACAGGAACAGGATGGCATGTAATAAAAGCACAGGTGCATGCTGGTGGACGTGGTAAAGGAGGAGGAGTAAAACTTGCCAAGAACTTGAAAGAAGTAGAAGAAATTGCAGGAAGTATTATTGGAATGAATTTAATTACGCCTCAGACGTCTGCTGAGGGTAAGAAGGTGCACCAAGTATTAGTAGCAGAAGATGTATATTATCCTGGAGATAGTGAAACATCAGAGTTTTATATGTCCGTATTATTAAATAGAGGTACAGGTAGAAATATGATTATGTATTCTACGGAAGGTGGAATGGATATTGAAGAAGTAGCAGAGAGTACACCGCATCTTATATTTACAGAAGAAATAGACCCAGCTGTTGGTATATTACCTTTCCAAGCACGTAAGATAGCTTTTAACTTAGGTTTGTCTGGTACTGCTTTTAAAGAAATGACCAAGTTTGTAGCTAATTTATATAAAGCATATGTAGAAAGTGATTCTAGTATGTTTGAGATAAACCCAGTTCTTAAAACATCTGACGATAAAATTATGGCTGTAGATGCAAAAGTATCTATAGATGATAATGCTTTGTATAGAAGAAAGCAATACGCAGAAATGAGAGATTTGCGAGAAGAAAACCCTATTGAAGTAGAAGCAGGAGCATTAGGTCTTAACTATGTAGATTTAGATGGTAATGTTGGTTGTATGGTAAATGGAGCTGGTTTAGCAATGGCTACTATGGATTTAATAAAGCAAGCGGGTGGTGATCCTGCTAACTTTTTAGATGTTGGTGGTACAGCAGATGCAAAAAGGGTAGAAGAAGCTTTTAGAATTATATTAAAAGACGATAATGTAAAAGCAATACTTATTAATATTTTTGGAGGTATTGTAAGATGTGATCGTGTTGCACAAGGGGTAATTGATGCTTATAATAATATGGGGAATATTACAGTGCCTATTATTGTGCGTTTGCAAGGAACCAATGCAGATATTGCTAAAAAACTGATAGATGATTCTGGATTAGCAGTACAATCAGCAGTGCAATTCCAAGAAGCAGCAGATAAAGTAAAAGCTGTTTTAGCATAGAAAATGAACCAAACTTTTATATAAAAAAATCCTGAACTAAGTTCAGGATTTTTTTTTGCTTTTATATTTAAAATCATCAGATTTAGAACCTACTCTAGCTCTTTTTGGAGGTGTTGAATTAGGTTTTTTTAAATCGGAATTACTATTGCTTTTAGGTTTGGGTAAAGTCTCTTTTGGATTTTTAGGATTTTCTTTGGTTCCTCTGTAGTGTATAACTAAACCGTTTAGAAAGTTTCTAAGGATTTGGTCTCCACATTCTACATAGTTAGGGTGGTCTTCTTTTCTAAAGAAGGCGCCTAATTCACTTTTAGAAACTTTTAAATCTACTAATTTTAAAATTTCTACTATTTCATCATCTCTAAGCATAAGAGCTACTCTTAACTTTTTAAAGATGTCGTTATTTGTCATAAGTGTATATTTTGGTGCAAGTTACCATAAATGTGTTATTGCTGTCATTTGTTTTTAGTTTAAAAATCAACAAAACGACATTTTGTCATTAAATTAAAATTAAAACAAGACAAAAAGTCATTATTTTATGCTTGGTACACGATTTGACTATTAATTAAGCAAGAATGTTTAATTATAAAAATAGATATCATGAATGTTATAAAAAGAAATAGTTTTTTAATAAATCCAATCATAGACGAATTGTTAAATACAGATTGGTTAGGAGGAATACAAACTCCTAAAGCGCAAATACCAGCAGTTAACTCTAAAGAAACGGCTACTAATTTTGAATTAGAATTATTAGTGCCAGGAAGAAAAAAAGATGATTTTAAAATTGAAATTGATAAAAATATATTAACTATCTCTACGGAGGAAAAACACGAAGAGAAAAAAGTTGAAGAAACTTATGCTATAAGAGAATTTGGTTATGCTGCTTTTAAAAGAGCTTTTACTTTGCCCAAAACAATAGATGAAGAAAAAATAAAAGCTTCTTACGAAGAAGGAATTTTAAGGTTTACATTTCCGAAAAAGGAAGAGGCACTACCAAAACCAAAAAGATTAATAAGTTTAAATTAAAAATTATTAGCTCATAGGAGTTATTATAGTTGATTTGTTACGTTGGTTAAGGGATAGCATTCTAAGAAATTAGAGTGCTATTCTTTTTTAAGATTGTTCTTGTAGCATTTTTATTTCGTCTCTTAGTTTGGCAGCTTGCATAAAATCTAAGTCTTTTGCTGCTTTTTCCATAGCTTTACGCTTGTCTCGTATCAATTTTTCTCGTTGTTCTTTGGTAAGGTATTCTAAATCTGGTTCTGCGGCTCTTAATTCTTCTTTTTCAAAATGATACGCAGAAACAGAGTTTTTTGTTAGTGCATTATCTAAACTTTTGTTTAGCGCTTTAGGAACAAGGTTGTTTTTAGTATTATAGGCTATTTGTTTTTCTCTTCTGTACTCCGTTTCATCAATAGTTTTTTGCATGCTATTGGTAATTTTATCGGCATACATAATAGCTCTACCATTAAGGTTTCTTGCTGCTCTACCAACTGTTTGTGTTAAGGAACGGGCACTTCTAAGAAACCCTTCTTTATCTGCATCTAAAATGGCAACTAAAGAAACTTCGGGTAAATCTAAACCTTCTCGTAATAAGTTTACGCCAATTAATACATCAAAAATACCTTTACGTAAATCTTGCATAATTTCTACGCGTTCTAGGGTGTCTACATCGCTATGGATATACCTACAACGTACATTTATGCGTGTTAAATATTTGGCTAATTCTTCTGCCATTCTTTTAGTTAGTGTAGTAACTAATGTTCGTTCGTCTTTTTCTACACGTACCTGAATTTCTTCAACTAAATCATCTATTTGGTTTAAGCTGGGTCTTACTTCAATAATAGGGTCTAATAAACCTGTGGGTCTTATAATTTGCTCTACAAAAACACCTTGGCTCTTTTGCATTTCATAGTCTGCTGGGGTAGCACTTACATATAATACCTGATTCTGAATCATTTCAAACTCTTCAAATTTTAATGGCCTGTTGTCCATGGCTGCAGGTAAACGAAAACCAAATTCAACCAAATTTTCTTTACGAGAACGGTCGCCACCATACATAGCGTGTACTTGTGGTATAGTAACATGGCTTTCGTCTATCACCATTAAATAATCATCAGGGAAATAGTCTAACAAACAAAACGGACGTGTGCCAGCTTCTCTACCATCTAAATATCTAGAGTAATTTTCTATACCAGAACAATACCCTAGTTCACGAATCATTTCTAAATCAAAATTGGTACGCTCTTCTAATCTTTTTGCTTCTAGGTGTTTTCCTATTTCTTTAAAATAAGCTACTTGCTTTACCATATCGTCCTGAATCATGTGTATTGCGTTCTGTAATATATCGGGAGAGGTCACAAACATATTTGCTGGGTATATATTCAGCTGCTCATATAATTCTAACACCTTGTTTTTAAGTGGGTCAAAAGCTTCTATTTCTTCTATTTCATCGCCAAAAAAATGGATTCTAAAAGCATGGTCGGCATAACTAGGAAATACATCTACAACATCTCCTTTTACTCTAAAATTTCCGTTCCTAAAATCGGCTGTAGTTCTAGAATATAAGCTTTGTACTAATTGGTGTAAAAATTTAGTTCTAGATATAACTTGGTCTTTATGAATAGAAATTACATTTTTCTGAAATTCTACAGGATTACCAATACCATACAAGCAAGAAACAGAGGCTATTACTAATACATCTCTTCTGCCAGAAAGGAGAGATGAGGTAGCACTAAGTCTTAATTTTTCTATGTCTTCGTTTATAGAAAGGTCTTTTTCTATAAAAGTACCTGTGGTTGGTATATAGGCTTCTGGTTGGTAATAATCGTAATAAGAAACAAAATACTCCACCGCATTTTCTGGAAAAAACTGTTTAAATTCTGAATATAACTGGGCGGCAAGTGTTTTATTATGTGCTAATATTAAAGTGGGTTTTTGCACGCGCTCTACCACATTGGCAACAGAAAAAGTTTTTCCAGAACCGGTTACTCCTAATAGAGTTTGAAATTGCTCACCTGCATTTAACCCATTTACTAATTGTTGTATTGCATTGGGTTGATCACCTGTTGGTTTAAATTCTGAAACTACCTTAAACTTCATGCAGTAAATTTAAGGATAAGGAATAAAATATTTCTACTTTATTGAAGGATTATCGTTTTAAAGTAAAATGACCTGTAATAACTTCATTATTCTGGCTATTTGTAAATTTATACCAATATTCACCGCTAGGCATAGAAGAACCATTGTAGATTCCATCCCATTCACCATTTTCAGCAGTCATTTGTTTTAATAACTTTCCATAACGATTGTATATGCTTATTAATCCACGTTGTTGACTAATTTTCCAGGTATCATTTATTCCATCATTATTTGGTGTAAAAAATGAAGGAATATTAACATCTTGGGTTATTATTAGCTCAAAATTTTGTTGATTAGAACATTCATCTGAAGAAGCTCCAGAAGAATCGTAAATATAAATAGTAACTGGGTAGGAATTAAAATCGGAAAAAGAAATAATATCACCAGCATTGTATGCAGTTCCTGTACCATTTGGTCCTGTGTAGTATTTTTCATTACCAGTTAGGTTATTCCCATTAATTGCAGGAAATATAAAGAGATCACTAACAGTTTCTGTTTTAGTATCACCTATTTGTGTTGCGCTAGAACCACCATCTGTAATAGTCCAATTAAATGTGTTAATTAGATTTTCTCTCGCTTTTTCACCAGCGCAATACGTATTTTTACCTGCACCAAAAACAACATTAGGTTTTCGATTTTGAGAACTCCAGCCAATTAATAAAGCATCGTAATTTTTAGTAGATAGTATGGCATTATCTGATCTAAACATATTAATGGCTTGTTCTAGATTGCTAACGTTCCATTTTCCTAAATCTTGATCAAAAGCATTTGCACTTTGAAACATTAAAGACATACTAATTACATTTCCTGTTTTCCAATTACTAATATCTTGATTAAATGAAGATGCACCAGTAAACATTTGATGCATAGTATTAACTTTGCTTACATCCCAGTTGCCAATGTCTTGGTTAAAAGAAGTGGCAGAGCCAAACATAAGGTTCATTTTTTCTACACTTCTAGTATTCCACCCACCAATATTTTGGTTAAAATTAAATGCGCTACTAAACATAGTGTTCATATCAGTTACTTTAGAAGTATCCCAACCACCAATATTTGCATTAAAAGAACTTGCTCTAGCGAACATAGCATTCATTTTAGTTACCTTTCCTGTTTTCCAAGTGCTGATGTCCTGATTAAAGTTAGTAGCATT
>CALHVB010000093.1 GCA_938039345.1 uncultured Sediminicola sp. | reverse complement strand
AGTTGCACTTTGTGCTGATTTAATCGGTTCGCTTAAAATGCAACCATTTATTGATGAAAACCCTGAGCGTTTTTTCCAAATCGGTATTGCTGAAGCAAACATGATGGGAATTGCTGCTGGTTTAACCATTGGAGGTAAAATACCTTTTACAGGTACTTTTGCTAACTTTTCTACGGGTAGAGTTTATGATCAAATAAGACAATCTGTTGCGTATTCTGGTAAAAACGTTAAAATATGTGCTTCGCATGCTGGTTTAACACTAGGAGAAGATGGTGCAACACACCAAATATTAGAAGATATAGGATTAATGAAAATGTTACCAGGAATGGTAGTTATTAATCCATGTGATTTTAACCAAACAAAAGCGGCTACAATTGCTATTGCTGAATATGAAGGACCTGTATACCTTAGATTTGGTAGACCAGTTGTTCCTAACTTTACACCTGCCGACCAAAAATTTGAAATTGGTAAAGGAATTATGTTAAACGAGGGTACAGATGTTACTATCGTTGCTACCGGACACTTAGTTTGGCAAGCGTTATTAGCTGCTGAAAACTTAGAAAAACAAGGAATTTCTGCAGAAGTAATTAACATACACACTATAAAACCTTTAGATACAGATATGATTTTAAAGTCTGTTAAAAAAACAGGTTGTATTGTTAGTGCAGAAGAGCATAATTACTTAGGTGGTTTAGGAGAAAGTATTTCTGGTTTCTTAGCTAAAGAATTGCCTACACCACAAGAGTTTGTTGCTACCAACGATACTTTTGGAGAAAGTGGTACTCCTGCACAGTTAATGGATAAATACGGGTTAAACAATAAAGCAATAGAAAGTGCCGTTTTAAAAGTGGTAAAAAGAAAATAATTAGGCATTGTATTTGATGCTGGTTAGTTTCAAAAAACAAACACTTATGAAAAAAACACTTTTATTAGTAGCTTTTGCTTTTGCGAGCATTACTACATTTGCACAAAAAGGAACAGGTTTTGGTATTAAAGCTGGTCTTAACTACAATCAAAACGGGGATTTAAACTTTACAGAAGTTCAGAACGCTGGTGAAAATATTCTAGAAGGTTCGGATGGTAAAGTTGGTTTCCATGTTGGTATTTATGGAAAATTAGATTTTCCTAAGGTATATATAAAACCAGAATTGGTGTATACTAAAACAAAAAGTAGTTATAGCATAGCTAATAGTTCTACCGATTATGATATTTCTAGGATAGATCTTCCTGTTTTAATTGGATACAAATTAGTGGGTCCTTTGCATGTTTTTATTGGCCCTGCTTTTCAATACACCGTAGACAACAAATTAAAAGATGTTGAGCTAGAGGATTTAAAAAACGATTTTACTGTTGGTCTTAATGTTGGTGTTGGCGTAAGCTTAGGCAGCATTGGATTAGATGTTAGATACGAAAGAGGTTTTTCCAAAAACGAAGCATCTTTTATAAATAATAACATTGCTGAGTTAGATAGTGGTAGAGTAGATTCTAGACCTTCACAAATTACTTTTGGATTGTCTTTAAAACTATAAAAGATTTTTTATACAAATTATAAGCCCTCTAAATAATTTTAGAGGGCTTTTTTGTATCCTAATTTGCAGAACACTTTCACTTCTGGTATAAAAACTAGAATTTTACACTACAAATTTTCTTAGTCCTTTATATTTTCAACACAAATATTTTAATTTACACAAACTAAGTAAAAAGTTCTAATGTTTAAAAATGAATAACATATGGTTCATTTTAACCAAACACAAGAGCTAATTCACTCTTAATCATTATTTTGTATTCAAAATAATGATTTATGAAACGTTTACTTTTTCTACTCATAACTATAATTACACTAAATGGTGTTTATAGTCAAAATTTACCTTACGGTTTTCCAGATACAGATAGGTCTAAAATTAGCCTTAATCAAGGTTGGAAATTTCATTTAGGAAATCCAGAAGCAAAAAATTATACTAAAGAATTAAACGACTCTAGCTGGGAAACAATTAATGTACCTCATACTCTGGAGCTTACCTCGTTAACTCTAGATGATTTAGAAGATGAAAAAACACAATTAATTTTCCACAGAAAAGTAGGTTGGTATCGCAGAAATATTAACGTAAGCAATACCAATAAAAAAGTGTATCTAGAATTTGAAGGCGCTCATCAGGTTACAAATTTATGGGTCAATGGTAAACATGTAGGCAATCATGCTGTTGGAGGCTATACTCCTTTTCATTTTGATATTACAGCGTTTGTAAATAAGGGACAAGAGAACCAAATAACATTACTAGTAGATAATAGAAGAAACGAAATGATTCCTCCAGATCCTGGCCCGTTTGATTATATTAAGTTTAGTGGCTTATACAGAGATTTATATTTAGTAGAAACCAACCCAATACATGTAACTTTTAATTGGGAAACTTTAAACTCTGGAGTTTATATTACAACACCTACCATAGACCCTGTAAACAAAAATGCTACAATAAATATTAAAACTGCCGTAAAAAATGAAAGCAAGCAAGAGGAAAAGTGTGAATTGGTTACCAGAATACTTAATAAGGAAGGCATAACTGTATTACGCTTAATAGATACCCATATAATTAAACCAGGAGAAGAACATCAATTTAATCAAATAGGTAGCTTAGAAGATAATGTACATTTATGGGGAATAGATAATCCATATTTATACCGAGTAAATAGCGTAGTAAAAGTAAATAATACCGCATTAGATTTTGTTGAAACCAAAATAGGGCTTCGAAAATTTGAACAAGACCCTGTTAGAGGGTTTCTATTAAATAATGAACCTATAGAGCTTATTGGTGCAAACAGACACCAACAATACCCTTATGTTGGCGATGCTGTCCCTAATGCACTGCACTATAAGGATATGTTACAATTTAAAGAATATGGCTTTAATATTATGAGAACAGCCCACTACCCACAAGATAATGCTTTAATAGATGCATGCGACGAACTGGGGATTTTAGTATACGAGGAAGCTCCTACTTGGATTTCTATTTCTGATAAAAATGAATGGTGGAATAACCTAGAAAAATCTGCCAGAACTATGATTAGAAATCATAGAAACCATCCTTCTGTGATTATGTGGGGTGCAGGGGTTAATCATAGAGGCTACGTTCCCAGAATACACAATACTATAAAACAAGAAGACCCAAATAGGTTAACCGCATCGCAAGGTGCTCGTTGGACAGGCTGGCAAACCTCTGGCCTAACCGATATAAATGCTAATATGCTTTACGGACCTTTTATATGGGATCGTTCGGAGCCTATATTTGCTATGGAAGGTAGAAGAGGCCCCGCAGCAGTTGCCCCTTATAAGAAAGACCCTTTAATGACAGGTTTAATCTCATGGACTGCACATGCCTATTACACTTTTCACCCTTCTCACAACAAGGCTAAAAATAAAATAGACCGCACACGTAGCGGCATGATGACTATTTTTAGATACCCAAGACCCGAATTAGAATGGTATAAATCAGAATTAAAATCTACACCTTTTATAAGCATCAAAGAGAATTGGGAGCCAAAAATTAAAGAAATTACTGTTTTTAGCAATGCTGAAGAAGTTGCTCTTTTTTTTAATGATAAATTATTAGAAAAAATAAAACCGAGCACAGATACCATTTACAAGGGATTAGAACACGCTCCTTTTCATTTTAAAAACATAGACTATGCTACAGGGAAAATAATCGCTAAAGCTTACTTTAATAATGGAGATGTTTTAGAAACCTCCAAACAGACCGCAAATAAACCCTATGCTATTAATTTAGAATTAGACACAAAAGACAGGCAATTTACAGCAGACGGTTCCGATATATTAGTTGCTTATGCCACTGTGGTAGATAAAAATGGAACAAGCGTACCCAATACAAAGCATTTAATACAATTTTCCGTTAAAGGCGATGCTAGTATAATTGGAGACAAAACCTCAATAAATGCAAATCCAATGTTCACTGAATATGGAGTAGCACCAGCATTAATTAAAGCAGAAAATACAGCTGAGAGCATTACCATTACAGCTAAAGCCAAAGGTTTAAAATCATCAAGCAAATCAGTTCATTTAGTTCCCCACAACAACAATATCATTACTAAAACAGCAGCTCCTATATATGATTTCACAAAAGAGCGTGTAGATTTAGGTGCAAATGACCAATTAGTTCAGTTTGAATGGAATCCATGGTATGGAGCAGATGAAGCTTATAATAAATACACATTTTCATCCTTTAAAGGTGCCACCGCAAATATAGAAAAAGGTACAAGTAATGGTATTAATAGATGGTTAGGAGAAATGAATGTCATAGGCAAATATGGTTATGCCTATGGAGATGGTGTTTTAGCAATAGATGAAAAAGGAATTAATTTAGTCTTTAACAAGCTTCCTAATGGAGTTTACAAATTAAAAACATGGCACCATGCACCAAACAGTAATTCCGATTCCATGGATCCCAATAAAGAAAAATTAAAATCGGTTACTATACATAAACTACCTCATGAGAAAAAAATAAAGATATCTTCTAAAGCACAAGTAGAAAAAAAGGAGATTGTAGTAAAAATTACTTCAGGAAAAGAAATGCAATGGGAGAACCCTGGCTTGGGAGAAATTATTTTTAAATCTGATGGTATAAACCCGATAAAAATTAACTTTAAAGGAAAAGAAAATAAAGGAATTTGGTTAAATGCTTTTGAATTAAGCGAGTGGAAATAAAATATATCTCACAAAAGAATGAGTAATAAAAAAGAGGCTGTCTGAAAAGGCAGTCTTTTTTTTATTTGTTAGATTTTGTATTTTAAAGGTATGAAATCTAACGTAGTTTATAAACCTTACGACCAAGATAGTATTCATTTATTTCCTCCAAGTTATAATGATTATGTCGATGCCAATCATCCAGTACGCATAGTGAGTCATATTA
>CALHVB010000092.1 GCA_938039345.1 uncultured Sediminicola sp. | reverse complement strand
CTCAAAACTTTTGTTTAAATTCTAATTATACTATTAATATAAATTATGACGCTACTCTAATACCTAATGGATCTTATGAAATTGAATATCAAATTACAGATAGTAACGGAGTAAAAACAGCTACAGATGAGCAAGCATCATTAATTAATGGTTCTGGAATTTTTGAGGTTTCTAATAACACCATTACTCCTAACGAATTTGTTACTTTAGAGATTATAGGTGTTACTAGACCTAATTCACTTACAAACCTTTGTCCAGAAGTTCCTCCTACGAACATCTTAGTTTCTAACGTTTCCGCTACTGCTACAAATATATGTCCAGATACCGATGCTAGTATACAATTAACAAACCTATTAGATCCTTTAGGAAGTTTATCTAATAGCACACACGATGTTAATTATACCATTACAGACCCTAACAGTAATACCACAAATTTAACGGCAACCAATGTAAGTTTTAGCAATGGCTCAGGAAACTTTACTATACCATTTGCTAATTTACCAGATGCAGGAGATTATACTGTTGCAATGAACATTCCTAGCGCTTTTAATCTAGATTGTATGCTAAGTACAGCTTTTACCATAACTCCATATCCAGAAGATATTTCATTAGACTTAGTAGTTGATAATAATTGTGATGCTACAAGAATAGATGTTATAGTAGATGCTCCTGTATTAGCCAATGGGGGTTATACTATTACTTATGAAGTTATAGACCAGCAAAATAATGATATACTCGTAAGTAATACCGTTACTTTTAATGGAGGAACAGCAGATTATGTAGTTGATATTACCACACTACCTGTTGGTAATTACGAGGTGGTATTAAGAAGTACTCAAAACGACACTACTTTATGTAGAACACAATTTAATTTTGAATTAACAGAAGAGTTTTCTATTGGAGGTATTCCAGATGCACCTGTTGCAGATAGTAATCAGTCTTTTTGCACCTTGGATTTTAACGCTAACGGACCTAGCTTATCTGATATACAGGTAACAGCTACAGGAACAATTTCATTTTATGATAATGAAACAGATACCACAGCACTACCTCTATCTACTTTATTAGTAAACGGTGAAGATTATTTTATATCTAATACAGACCCAAACAATAACTGCGAAAGTTCAGAAAAAATAAGTGTAACTGTTTCTTTACTTACACCTAGCACTATAATAACAACAGAAACTAATCCTGTTTTCTGTTCTGTAGAAAATGCTACCATAGCTAGCTTAAATGCTTCTGCTCCCAATAATGGCACCATTATTTGGTATGATGACCTAACAAACGGTAATATTATAAACGAAAATGATTTCTTAGTAGACGAACAAAGTTATTATGCTGTAGAACAATTAACTAACGGTTGCGAAAGTAGTAACCGACTAGAAATTACACCAAGTATTATCTCCCCTTCTTCTGTTTCTTTAGAATTTTTAAACGTTGCGCTATGTTCTATAGATCAACCAACTATTGCCACATTACAAGATTTGGTTATAAATACTTCTATAGAGGTAGATTGGTTTAATAGCCCTACCGCTACTACAGCTTTATCTTTAAACGATTTACTTATAGATAAAACAATGTACTATGCGGAAAGTTATGATACTACAACTGGCTGCATTAATCCAGAAAGAATGGCTGTAACCGTAGACCTTACGAATTGTAATCCTGAAGATTATAATTTCTTTATTCCAGATGGTTTTTCTCCCAATGCAGACAGTAGAAACGATACTTTCTTTATTCCAAATATCGCAGAGATTTTTCCAGATTTTACTATTGAAATATTTAATAGATACGGAAATTTATTATTTAAAGGAGATAAAAATAATCCATCATGGGATGGCAACAACCAAAAAAGTGGCGGTAATACTGTAGCTCCAAATGGTGTTTATTTCTACATACTAAACTACAATAGAGAAGGATTTGATAAAAAACAAGGAAGACTTTATTTAAACAGATAACAGCTCCTTTTTAAGAAACAACCAATTTTCATGAAAAAAATATATTTTACACTAGCCTTTATACTATTTTGCGCTTTAGGTTATTCTCAGCAAGACCCTCAGTATACGCAATACATGTATAACATGAGTGTAGTAAACCCTGCTTACACCACTAATGATTTGGGTATTATAAATATTGGTGCACTATACCGTTCGCAATGGAAAAATGCCGTAGGAGCTCCTAAAACAGCATCGTTTTTTGCCCATATTCCTGTAACCAAGAAAATAGAAACAGGTGTTTCTTTTATAAGCGATGATATCGGTGATGGTGTTTTAAAAGAGAATAATATTTATGCAGATTTTGCATATATATTAAAACTAAATAATGAACATAAGCTTTCATTAGGTTTAAAAGCCGGATTCACCAATTTTGAAACTAATTTTAATGGCTTTATGCTACCAGAGTTTCAGAATGATGATGCTTTTAATGAAAATAATAACAGTATGTTCCCTAATATTGGAATTGGAGCATTTTACCACACCAACAATTGGTATTTAGGTGCTTCTGCCCCTAATTTATTAAGTACAAAACACATAGAGAACAACAATGGAATAAGTGCTATTGGTTCAGAAAAGATACATGTGTTTTTTACAGGAGGTTATGTGTACGAATTAAATAGAAATTTAAAAATTAAACCTTCCTTCTTAATAAAAACAGTAAGTGGTTCTCCGCTAAGTATAGATGGGGCTGTTAATGTTTTATTTAATGAAAAATTTGAAGGCGGAATATCTTATAGAGTCGGAGATGCAGTTAGTGGTATGTTTAACATAAAAGCAACATCAATGTTACGTATTGGCTATGCTTATGATTATACATTATCTAACCTAGGTAATTTTAATTCTGGTACACATGAAATATTTGTACTATTCGATTTAGACCTACTGGGTCTTAAAAAAGGCTACGATAAATCTCCTAGATTCTACTAAAAAACAACCGATGAAAAAATATATTCTATTTATACTATTCCTAGGGCTATTACAAAGCACCTTTGCACAACAAGAATTAAAAAGAGCTAACCACTATTTTGAACGTGCTTTTTATAGTGATGCTATACCATTATACGAGAACTTAATTACATCCCATAAAAACTCAAAACTTATTAAAAACCTTGCCGATTGTTATTACAATACTTATGACATGAAATCTGCTGCTCGTTGGTATTCTTATTTAATTAGCAATTATGGCGATACGGTAAACGAAAGCTATCATTTTAAACTAAACCAAGCACTAAAAGCTATCGGAGAAACTACCAAAGCATCAGAAACACTTATAAAATATTATAACAATAATGATGCTAAAGAAAAAGCAAACCTAGTAAGTGCTCATGATATTTATATAGAAAATATAAGCGCAATAGGTAACAGGTTTAATATTAAAAATTTAGGTATAAATACTGCCAAATCAGAATTTGGAGCTATAGCAATAGATTCTAATTTAATTTTTGCAGCTACCAAAAAAGAAACCTCCTTGTTAAACAAAGTATATAAATGGAATAACGAGGCTTATTTAGACCTTTACAAAGCACCATTAATACAAATACATTTAGGAGATACTATAAGCAAAAGCCTTTCTAAAAATATTAATACAAAAATGCACGAAGGTGTATTAGCTATTACAAAAAATAGAAAAACTATTTATTTTACTAGAAACAATTTTATAAAAGGAAAGAAAAAAACAGATGGCAAAAAAGTAAGCAATCTTAAAATTTATAAAGCTGAGTTTATAGGTAACGAATGGAAAAATATTACGGAATTACCTTTTAATGGTGATGATTTTTCTACGGCACACCCAGCATTATCTCCAGACGAAAAAACACTTTTTTTTTCTTCTGATAGAGAGGGCGGTTATGGATCTTACGACATCTACGCTACAACCATTAATAATGATGGCACCTATGGAGAACCCAAAAATTTAGGAGCAAAAATAAATACCGATAAAAAAGAACAATTCCCTTTTTTAGATGCCAATGGCAACCTTTATTTTTCTTCGAACGGATTACCTGGGTTTGGGCTATTAGATGTATTTATTGCTGTTACTAAAAATGGAAAATTTCAAAAACCAGATAATATTGGATTGCCTGTAAATAGTAGTTATGATGATTTTTCTTTCTCTACAATAGCAGCAACAAAGAAAGGGTTCTTTTCATCTAACCGCCCGCAAGGAAAAGGAAGTGATGATATATATGAATTTACAGAAACAAAACCTTTAATAATAGAAGATTGCAAACAAACTATTGCTGGTATACTTGTAGATAAAACCACAGAAAAACCCATACCCTTTGGCTCTATAGAAATAGTCTATAAAGAACAAAAGAAAAAGTTTACTACAGGTGCAGATGCTAGCTTTAAATTTATAGTAGGTTGTAACGAAAGCTATACTATAACAGGTAGTAAAATTGGCTACGAACCAAATACTAAAATAGTATATACTAGTAAAGAACGAAACAAAGTAAATAACGCTACTTTAAAATTATTTTCTCTTTTTGAAAAAGAAAAAGAACAGCAAATAGCAATGCAAAAAGAAAGAGAAGAAAAAGCAGAAAAAGAAAAGGCAGAAAAAGAGAAGGCTTTAAAACAGAAAAAAGAAAGCATAAAAAGTGCTATTAATAACGAATCTGCAATTGTTAAAACAAAAGAAAAAACAATTATAAAAACAGAGCCTATTAACTTTGATTATAACATGTGGTACTTAAGGCAAGAATCTAGAACGCGCTTAAGTAGAGTTATAAATATCATGAATAAATATCCAAACATGATAATCGAAATTGGCACCCACACCGATAGGCGTGGAAATAATACTTACAATAAAAACCTATCACAAAAAAGAGCTAACTCTGTTATGGAGCACCTTATAAAAGAAGGTATTGCAGCAAATAGAGTGCGTGCAACTGG
>CALHVB010000091.1 GCA_938039345.1 uncultured Sediminicola sp. | reverse complement strand
ACTAATGAAAAAGTTGTTTTTGCATCTGCAAAAGACTCTTCTTTTTTTCATACCAGAAAGTATAAATGGAATGATCAACCTTACCTAGATTTATATGTAGCCAAAGTAAACAAAGAGTCTCTAGAATTAAAAAACGCTACTAAATTATCAAAGAAAATTAATACAAAATACCACGAGGCTTCTGTTGCTTTTTCTCCTGATAACAATACCATGTATTTTACACGAAATAATTATAATAAAAAAAATACAGGCAAAAAACTTAGACGAGATAAAAAAGGAATAAACCACCTAAAAATATATGTATCTAATAAAATAGACGGAGAATGGACTACAGCAGTAGAATTGCCTTTTAATAGCGATAATTACTCTACAGGTCACCCTGCCTTAAGTCCAGATGGAAAACAATTATACTTTGTTTCAGATATGCCAGGAAGCATAGGGCAAACAGATATTTTTGTTGTTGATGTTTTAGAAAACGGAACTTTTTCTAAGCCAAGAAACTTAGGTCCAGAAATAAATACTGAGAAAAGAGAAATGTTTCCGTTTATTAATGAAAACAAGCTATACTTTTCTTCTGACGGACACACAGGAATTGGTGGTTTAGATATTTTTGAAGCGGTGTATGATGATGATGAAGGCTTTAGAGATGCACTAAATTTAGGGCAGCCTATTAATAGTAATTTAGACGATTTCTCCTATATCGTAGACAAAAAAAACCAAACGGGATATTTTGCATCTAACAGAAAAGGTGGTAAAGGAGATGACGATATTTACTCTTTTAAACGCTTAATACCAGAAGAAGTAACTGGTAATGCTATTGCAGGTATTGTTACAGATATTGTAGATGGCAATGTAATGCCAGAAGCACTTGTTGTTCTTTTAGACGAAAACAATATTAAACTTAAAGAGTTTGTAACAGACAATGATGGTAGTTTTATTTTTGAAGATTTAGAAGGGTCTAAAAAATATACCATAAAAACTACAAAAGGTAATTATTTTGACGATGAAACTGTGGCAACAGCTAAAGCAAATGATATTGTAAATGTAGATGTTGCACTAAAGAAATTAAAAGATTTAATTGCTGTTGAAGAAGGTATAAAAAAACTTAAGATTGAAAACATTTATTTTGATTTTGATAGATATAGCATAAAAACAGAAGCTAAAACAGAGTTAGATAAAATAGTTGCTGTAATGAACGAATCTCCTAGCATGGTTATTAAGATTGAATCTCATACCGATTCTAGAGGTAAAAAAGCATACAACAAATACTTATCTACAAAAAGAGCAGAATCTTCTAAAAATTACTTAATATCTAAAGGAATAGCCCCTAATAGAATACAAAGTGCTATTGGATATGGAGAAGAACGACTTTTAAATGGATGTGATGGTTCTATTCGTTGTACAGAACAACAACACTTAGAAAACAGACGTTCAGAATTTATTATTGTAAAAATGTAATCCCACATAAAACCCTTAAACAAAAAAAATCTCGTTATGCTATAAAGCGTAACGAGATTTTTTAGTTTATTGCAGTCAAAAAAACAAATTGAATAACCTTCTTAAATACAGAGAAAAATTAAACTTAACACAACAGCAACTTGCAGATAAGGCGAAAATATCTGTAAGAACCATTCAACGTATAGAAGCCGGACAAGAATTAAAAGGTTACACATTAGATGCTTTATCTAAAGCATTAGAAGTTAGCAGAGAACAACTACTTAAAGACAAAGATTTAGAAGAAAAAGAAACTAACACTCAGATAATAAAACTAATAAACCTTTCCTCTTTATTGTTACTCATAGTACCATTTGGGAGTATTATACTTCCCCTTATAATTATGTATTGGAGAAAAGAAGTGAATGCTATTACCAAGCAAATTGTATCTATTCAAATTTTATGGACTATTTTATTTCCTCTAATTGTACTATTAGTTATCTTTTTGGGGAATATTTTTCAAATAAACAAACAATCTGTTCCATTAACTATGCTGTTGTTACTACTGGCAAATGTTTATATTATACTTCGTAATACCGCAGAAATACACAAAAACAAAAAATTACATATAAAACTGAATTTCACTATTATATAAGCCCTGTCGGCTAGTTGTCGGGCTATTGTCAGGCCTGTTTTAGAGCTTTTCTTTTCATTAGCATATACTTTTACATTGGTTAAACTTTAAATATATTAAACAATGAAAAAGCAACTACTACTTATTATCTTTTTACTAAATACAATACTACTTACCGCCCAAACAGAAACTAAACATACCATGGAAAAATGGTTAAAAGAAAACAATATTCCCGTTTTAGGTTTGGGTGTTATAGAAAACGGAAAACCACAAAAAATAGAAGTGTTTGGAGATATTAAACCCAATGAAAAAGCACCTTATAATACTATTTTTAATGTAGCTTCTATTACAAAAACGGTTACTGCTGTGGTTGCTTTAAAATTAATTAGTCAAGGCAAATGGAAGTTAGATGAGCCATTATATAACTATTGGATAGACCCAGATATTGCAACTAATCCAAATACAAAATTAATAACAACAAGATATGTTTTAACACACCAAACAGGGTTTCCTAATTGGAGAAGAAAAAATAAACTAAATTTTATGTTTACTCCAGGTACTAAATGTAGTTATTCTGGAGAAGGATTTGAATATTTACGATTGGCTTTAGAGAAAAAATTTGGAAAAACATTAAATGAACTAGCTACAGCGTTGATATTTGAACCATTGCATATGAAAGACACTCAGTTTATTTGGAACCTAAAAATAGATGAATCTAGAGTAGCCGATGGGTTCAATAAAGAAGGAGTTGCTTATGAAACTTATAAGCGTAAAATATCTAACGGAGCAGATGATTTGTTAACAACGATAGAAGATTATGGTATTTTTTTAACAAGTGTAATGAAAGGAGAAGGATTATCTAAAGAAGTTTTTAAAGAAATGCAGTCTAATCAAGTTGTTTTTGATAAAAAACATTTTGGCTTAGGTTTTATAAGATATAATTTTAAAGATGGTAATTATGCGATTTCTCATAGTGGGGGAGACAAAGGAGTAAGTGCCTTGATGGTTATGCTTCCTAAAACTAAAAAGGGAGTTGTGATATTTACAAATGCAGATAATGGTTATAAAGCATACGATAAAATTTTAACTCAATATTTGGGCAAGTATGG
>CALHVB010000090.1 GCA_938039345.1 uncultured Sediminicola sp. | reverse complement strand
GAGAAGATTCTAAACAAAAGCTTACCATACTTATAAAACCAACAGTTATATACTAGTGTTAAAAAAAATTACAACATACATAAAAGAAGGCCTTGTTTTTTATGCTGTAGAAATATGTGATACTTCTAGTGACAAACAATACCATATAATAGAAGTTATTAAAAAGAAAGGTGAGTTAATTATCTCTAAAGAAAAAACCATTACAAAAGTAGAAGATATACCCTCTTTTATAGATAAAAAAGATTCTCCTTTATTTTTATGTATGAATACCAAAAATGTAGTTACTAAGTTAACTCCTTTAAATAGTAATAAAAACCCAGAAGCTATAGTACATAGCATATTCCCTAATTTAAGTTTTGATAATTTTTATTATCAAATCTCACAAACAAAAATCAATACCATAATTTCAATAGTTAAAAAAGAAGAAATTAATGCGCTTTTAGAAAAATTAAAAACGCTAAAATTACTGGTTACTAATTTTAGTTTAGGAATTTCTAATTTAACTGCAATTACGAGTTATACCCAAGAAAATCAAATTTACACCTCTAACTCAAAGATACATTTAGAAAATAATTCAATAGTATCAATTTCAGATTTAATACATGAGAATAATTTTAATATTATAAACGATTTAAAAATTGTTAATAATAATGTTTTAAGTTTCTCCAGTGTAATAAATTATATATTCAAAGACGCACAAAACCTTACTAATTTTTCAACGATTTCAGAAGATTTAGAAAATGAATTTAAATACAAAAGGTTTTTTAACTTACTCTTAAAATCTTCTTTGATACTTGTTTTAAGTATTTTAGTTGTTAATTTTTTAATTTTTAGTCATTATTTTTCAAAAGTAGAAGTTCTAGAAACTACTTTATCTGCAAACACAATCAATAAAGAGCATCTACAAAAATTAAAAACCAAAGTAGAAAAAAAAGAAGAATTCGTAAATACTTTGTTATCCGCTGCAAATTCTAAATCTTCTTATTATATAGATCAAATTGCACAAAGTATTCCTAATACTATTTTATTAGATGAAATAAAGTATCAACCTTTTGTAAAACCTGTTAGAGAATCTAAATCTATTGAAGTAAAATCTAATATTATAACTGTATCTGGTAAAACTATCAGTGGTCATGATTTTTCCTTGTGGATAGAAACTGTAGAAAAGTTAGATTGGGTGGTATCTGTTAAGACACATGATTATGACTATAATTCTAAGAATACTTCCAATTTCTCTATAAAAATTAATATGTACGAGGATGAAGAGTAAAACAAAAAATAATATCTTAATAGGTATAATATTAATCGTATTATTTCTATGCTATAAATTTTCTATATCTAATACAATAGCCATAAAAAAAGAATACAATAAACTTGTAAAACAAGAAATTATATTTAAAGATATACCTAAACAACTTTCTTTATATTCTAACAAGGAAATATATTACGATTCTATTTTAAAAACCATGAATCTAGGGGATACATCTATAGAAAATAATTTATTACGTATTTTAAATACAGAAGCAAAGACTACTACTTTTAAAATAATTGACTTTAATAAACCTCACACTTACAGAACAGAGGATAATGTTTATAATACTTATAATTTCACCCTTCAAGGAGAATTTAATTCTTTATTAAAAACTGTATACAAAATTGAACAGAGTAATACTTTTGGAGAAATAATTCATTTAAATTTTCAAAAAAAGAAGAATTATAATACTAGAAAAAACTTTTTAACGGCTACAATGTTTATTCAAAATATTAAATAATTATGTGAATTTCAACTTAATTTATTTATTTTCATAGCAATGAAAAAACTATTAAATTATATAACTGTATTAATATTGTTTTTGTTTTCAAAAACAATTATCTCTCAAGTTCCGTTATATAACCAAGTTTTAGTTAGTGATGTTGGAGCCAGAAACAATATTGGATCTGCTAACACAAGTAGAAATATTGCTATAAATGAAGATGGAATAATTTATGTTGCTTTTACTGGTTCATTAGGGATAAGAGTAGCTAAAAGTACTGACAGAGGGCAAAGTTTTTTACCTAGTGTTTTAGTTTCAGATTTAAATTCTGACCCAGAAATTATTGTAAATGAATCTGGTATAATTTTTATTTCTTGGATTCAAGGAAATAATATTATGTTATCTAGAAGTACTGATTCAGGACAAACATTTAGTACAGGAGAAGTTATAGGTGCTGGTATAGGAAAAGCTCCACATATGGCTATATTTGGAAATAGAGTACATATTGTAGATCAAATAGGTCAATCTATATACACAAATACAGATAACGGAATTGGCGATTTTAACTTAACAAAAATGTCAACATCATATGTATATGCAGATATACGTACAGATATTAATGGTATTGTATATGTACCAACAGATGACCCAAATTTATATTTATTTGAAAGTATTGATAACGGCTTTAATTTCACCCCCATTTCATTATTCCCACAAGCTAGCGTATTTTTTTCTAGTTATGCCTTAAGTGATAGCCCTAATGGCACATTTATTTTTGTTGGAGGAGGTAGTATTGGTGTAGGTGACGATACTAGTAGCATTGGATACAAAATAGACGTTTCTAATGGACAAACTAATCAAATAACTTTAGGAGAAAACGAAATAACTCCAGAAGGGAGAACATTGTTTGCTGATAATTTTGGTGCTTTAGTAGATGGCTTTAGAGATTCCTCAGGAAATCTTTTAATGAATATTAGTTATAACCAAGGAGAAAGCTTTCCTATTTCTATAGTAATTGCTAATGGAGAAAGCCATAATATTGATAGAAATCCTTTACATGACGATTTAAATGTAGCCTACGAACAAAATGGACAAGTGTATATGAACGTATATGATGGTTTATTAAGAAGTATTAAAATAATAAAACCAGAAACGCCCTATTCTTTTTGTAAAAGTGAAACATTTGAATTGCCTTATTCTCTTTCAGGAAATTTTGACCCTAATAGTATTTTTGAAGTATATCTAAGTGATGAGAATGGAAATTTTGAAAATAAAATATTAATTGGGAGTATTAATGCAAATATCAGTGGTACTATTTCCTCAACAATCCCTAATAATATTGGTAATAGTTCTAATTATAGAATACAAATACAATCTGCTTCAAACTTTATTCAAAGTAATATAATAAACGTAGAAATAACTAGCCCAAATATTGCTTCGTCTGAAACTATTCCTAATTTAACTTATAAGGATAATACTTCTTTTGGTACAAACACAGATGGGTTTATTATCTTTAATTTAACAGAAAGAGAAAATGATATTTTAGAAGGACAATCATCCTCCGATTTTCAAGTTACTTACTACATAGATGAAGAAAGAACAATACCAATAATAAGTCCTTCTATTTTTTTAAATACAATTAAAGGAGAACAAATTATATATGTAAACGTAGTTAGTAATATAAATCCAGGTTGCTATTCTAAAACACATTTTAATATAAAAGTAAAGCATCCAGGAGTAGTTTTTCCAAAATTTTTCACCCCAAATAATGACCAAAATAATGATTTTTGGAAAATAGAAAACATTGATAATGATGACACTGTAGAAATTATTATTTTTGATCGTTATGGTAAATTTCTAGCACAAGTAAATCCAAAATCATTAGGATGGGATGGCACATATAATGGAGCTCCTTTGCCTGCAAACGAATATTGGTTTATGGCTAATTATATAGACCCAATAGATAATACTATTAAAAAACATAAAGGTCATTTTGTGTTAAAAAGATAAAATCAAAGAATATTTTAAAACACATTTTACAAATAGTATTAGTTATCTTAAAAACAATACCTTTGCACCCTTTAATTTTTAGAGATGAAACTACATAGAAATTTAGTTTTTGCGGTTGTTGATGCGTTAAATTTAATATTTAATGAAGATGAGTATGCAGATAAAGTAATAGGGAAAGTTTTAAAGTTTGATAAGCGTTGGGGAGCTAGAGATAGAGGTTTTATTGCAGAAACCACCTATGATATTGTACGTTGGAAGCGTTTATATACCGAAATAGCAGAGGTAAAAGCCCCTTATAGTAGACCAAATCTTTTCCGTTTATTTGTAGTTTGGGCAGTTTTAAAAGGAATAGAAATCCCTGATTGGAAACAAATAGAAGCAGTTCCAAGTAGAAAAATAAAAGGAAAGTTTGATGAATTATCTAAAATTAGAAAATTTAAAGAATCAATTCCAGATTGGTTAGATGATTTAGGTGTAAATACATTAGGAGAGAAACTGTGGACTAAAGAAATACATGCACAAAATCAGCAAGCAGAGGTAATTTTAAGAGCAAATACATTATTAGCTACAAAAGAACAAGTACACGATGCATTATTAGATGATGATATTGAGACAGATTTCATAGAAGGTTATTCTAATGCATTAAAGTTAAAGAAGAGAGCCAACGTTTTTAAAACTGATGCTTTTAGCAAAGGTCTTTTCGAAGTTCAAGATGCTTCCTCACAATTAGTAGCTCCTTTTTTAGATGTAAAACCAGGACAACGTGTAGTTGATACTTGTGCGGGTGCGGGTGGTAAAACATTACATTTAGCAACACTAATGCAAAATAAAGGGCAATTAATTGCGCTAGATATTTATGAAAGAAAATTAATTGAGTTAAAAAAACGTGCAAAACGTGCAAAAGCTCATAATGTAGAAACCAGACACATAAGTTCTACCAAAGTATTTAAAAAGTTATACGGAAGCGCAGATAGAGTTTTAGTAGATGCCCCATGTACAGGACTAGGTGTATTACGTAGAAATCCAGATTCTAAATGGAAATCTAAACCTGAGTATTTAGAAAGAGTAATGGCTACACAAAAAGAGGTTTTACGAGACTATAGTAAAATAGTAAAACCTGGTGGAAAATTAGTATATGCAACTTGCTCTATACTTCCACAAGAAAACAAAAATCAAGTAAAAGCTTTTTTAGCTTCAGAAGAAGGTAAAACTTTTCGTTACGTACAAGATAAAAACATTTTTGCCTCTACTAGTGGTTACGACGGGTTTTACATGGCTTTGTTAGAAAAAGAAAAATAAATAACGCTGTAAATTAAAAAATCAAGATTATTTAAAATCTTGATTTTTTTCTTTCATTTCATCTCGTACCATAGTACCAGATGTTGTAAGTTGGTTTTCATTCCAACCTCCAGCTCCAGATGCGCCTGGCAGTAAAGCCGCAGATGCTTCTTCTTTATCTGCTATAGACCAATTGCACCAAGATATTTTATGTTGGTCTAAAAAATTCCACCATAGAATGGCTTCTGCCGTATTTATAGTTCCATTTCCAGATGCTTCAGTAACACCAAACTCAGTAACAAACAATGCTATATCTGCATCTATAGCCTGTTTTGCTATATTTCTTAATTCTTGCTTATGAGTAGAAGAGTAATAATGTAAAGTGTAAGCTATATTTTCATCATTTATAGTATTCCCTATAACTTCATCTACACGTTGAGACCAAGTTCTGGTACCACAAATAACTATATTATCACTATCATACTTTCTAATTTCTGATAAGACAGCTTCATGATAAGGTTTTAAAACGTTATCCCAAGAAACATCTAAAGGCTCATTATAAATTTCATAAATAATATTTGGTTTATCACCATATTTCTGTGCTACTTCTGCAAAAAATACTTTTGCTTCCGCTAAGTAATCTTCTGCATGATGACTATGCCAATCTACAATTACATAAACTCCTGATTCAATTGCACCATCTATTACCTTAAAAACTTTTTCTTTTTCAATTTCGGGTTTATATATGTAACCATCTGTACCTTCATCTACCCCTATAGCTGCTCTTACTACCGTAGCCTGCCAATCATCCTTAAGCCAAGTAACAGCTTCTTTTGTATAAAATTGCCCCATCCATTGACTCCAAAACAAGGACATTCCCCTTAATTGTATGGGATTACTATTTTTATCTACAATTTTATTGCCTTGCACACTTAATTGTCCATAAGTAGCTACAACGGACTCAGAAACAACATTGGAGTCTTCCATTTCATCTGTATCATCAGTTTCTTCCGGAACTTCATCTTCGATTACTTTATCTACTGAATCCTTAACAATTTCACTATCCTTACCGCATGAAACAGATATTGTAAAAATGATGAATACCAATATGTATAATTTATTTTTTATCATAGTTCTTTAATAATATATAATATCTTCTTAACGCAACAATGTATAATATACTACATAATTTAATAAAAAATTATTATATCTATTATTTTAGATAATTATTAATCATACTATGATAAAATAATACCATAATCAACAATTAATTTCTCTATAAAAGTAATCAACAATCAGATTAAAAAACTGTTAACTTTTCTATGTTAATTTTACACATTAAAGTCGTAAATTTGTAGCTTCTTAAAACCATACAATTTACGAATTCAAATGATTCATTTCTTCGGAGAACTAAGCAGTAAAGTTTTTGCAGTACAAACTAGTAATGAACTTTCGCAGGAAGACACACAAAAATTAACTTGGTTATTTGGTGATAAACCAAAAATAAACGCAGCGTCTTTAGACGCTTTTTTTATTGGCCCAAGAGCAGCTATGATTACTCCTTGGAGTACTAATGCAACAGAAATTACTCAAAATATGGGTATTTCTGGTATTATTCGTATTGAAGAATTTAATGCTACTAAAGAAAATTTTGAAGATTTTGATGCTATGCTTTTTCAAAAGTATATCGGATTAAATCAAGAAATTTATACGATTGATGTAACTCCGGAAGCAGTTTTAGCTATTGATGATATAGCAGCTTATAATCAGCAAGAAGGCTTAGCATTAAGTGATGAAGAAGTAACTTATTTAGAAGGAATTGCCACCAAAATTGGGAGAAAACTAACCGATTCTGAAGTTTTTGGATTTAGCCAAGTAAACTCAGAACACTGTAGACATAAAATATTCAACGGTACTTTTGTAATTGATGGAGAAGAAATGCCTTCGTCTTTATTTAAATTAATAAAGAAAACATCACAAGAAAATCCAAATACAATTGTATCTGCTTATAAAGATAATGTTGCTTTTGTAGAAGGACCAAAAGTAACGCAGTTTGCTCCTAAAAGTGCCGATAAACCAGATTTTTACGAAGAAAAAGAATTTAATTCTGTTATATCTATAAAAGCAGAAACACATAATTTCCCTACTACTGTAGAGCCTTTTAATGGAGCTGCAACTGGTGCTGGCGGAGAAATTAGAGACAGACTTGCTGGTGGTAAAGGTTCTTTACCTTTAGCAGGAACAGCGGTATATATGACTTCTTATTCTCGTTTAGAAGAAAACAGACCTTGGGAAAAAGGAATGACCGAAAGAGATTGGTTATACCAAACTCCTATGGATATTCTTATAAAAGCATCTAATGGTGCTTCAGATTTTGGTAATAAATTTGGGCAACCATTAATTACTGGTTCTGTATTAACTTTTGAGCATAAAGAAGAAGCGCGTAGGCTTGGATTCGATAAAGTTATTATGCAAGCCGGTGGTATTGGTTATGGTAAAAAAGAGCAGGCTTTAAAAGATACGCCTAAAACTGGAGATAAAATTGTTATTCTTGGTGGCGAAAACTACAGAATAGGAATGGGTGGTGCTGCCGTTTCTAGTGCGGATACTGGCGAATTTAGCTCTGCCATAGAATTAAATGCCATACAACGTTCTAACCCAGAAATGCAAAAACGTGCAGCTAATGCAGTGCGTGGTATGGTAGAAAGCGATGTTAACTCTATTGTTTCTATACATGATCATGGAGCTGGTGGACATTTAAACTGCTTATCAGAATTGGTAGAAGATACCGGAGGTAAAATAGATTTAGATAAATTACCTGTAGGAGACCCGACCCTATCTGCTTAAGAAATTATAGGTAACGAATCTCAGGAACGTATGGGATTAGTAATTGGTGAAGAAGATGCTAAATTACTAGCACGTATTGCAGAAAGAGAGCGTTCTCCAATGTATGAAGTTGGTGATGTTACTGGTGACGATCGTTTTACCTTTCACTCGAAAACTACAGGTGAAAAACCAATGGATTTAGCCATGTCTGATATGTTTGGGAGTTCTCCTAAAACAATAATGACAGATAAAAAAGTGACTCGTAATTACGATGCTCCAAAATATTCTTTAGAACACTTTCATGAATATTTAGAACAAGTATTGCAATTAGAAGCTGTAGCAGCTAAAGATTGGTTAACTAATAAAGTAGACCGTTGTGTTGGTGGTAAAGTAGCTAAACAACAATGTGCGGGTCCTTTACAATTACCCTTAAATAATTGTGGTGTAATGGCACTAGATTATAAAGGTAAAGAAGGGATAGCTACATCTATAGGTCACTCCCCTATTTCTGGATTAATAAACCCAGCAGCTGGGAGTAAAAACAGTATTACAGAAGCCTTATCTAATATTATATGGGCGCCATTAAAAGACGGGTTACAATCTGTTTCTTTATCTGCCAATTGGATGTGGCCATGTAAGAACGAAGGTGAAGATGCTCGTTTATATGAAGCTGTACAAGCAATATCTGATTTCTCTATTGAGCTAGGGATTAATGTACCTACAGGAAAGGATTCCCTTTCTATGAAACAGAAATATAAAGATGGTGATGTTATTGCTCCTGGAACTGTAATTATATCAGCAGCAGGTAATTGTAACGATATATCTAAAGTAATAGAACCTGTATTGCAAAAAGATGGAGGCAGTATTTATTACATCAATCTATCTCAAGACTCCTATAAATTAGGTGGTTCTTCTTTTGCTCAAATTTTAAATACGATAGGTAATGAAGCACCAACAGTAACAAGCGCATCAAACTTAAAAACAGTATTTAATACCATTCAATCTTTAATAGTAAATGAGCAAATTATTGCTGGACATGATGTTGCCTCTGGCGGATTAATTACAACATTACTAGAACTTTGTTTTGCAGACGTAAACTTAGGAGCAACTATAGATTTATCTGCTTTAGGAGAAGCCGATACCATTAAATTATTATTTGCTGAAAATGCAGGAATTGTTTTTCAAGCAAAAGATAATAGTATAGAAAAAGTTTTTGCCGACGCTAAAATAGAATACTTTGAAATTGGAGAAGTAAGTAACGAAGCTACTCTTACTCTTAAAAATAATGGTGCTGAAATAGGATTAAACATAACATCATTACGCGATACATGGTTTAAAACATCCTATTTATTAGATAACAAGCAAACAGCAAATGGTTTAGCAAAAGATAGGTATGATAATTATAAAAATCAGCCTTTAAATTATACATTCCCGTCACATTTTACAGGAAAACTACCAAATATTAGTGGTTCTAAGCCTAAAGCTGCCATTATAAGAGAAAAAGGAAGTAATTCTGAACGAGAAATGGCAAACGCTATGTTCTTAGCTGGTTTTGATGTAAAAGATGTGCATATGACCGATTTAATATCGGGTCGTGAAACACTAGAAGATATTCAGTTTATAGGTGCTGTTGGTGGTTTTTCTAATTCAGATGTACTAGGAAGTGCAAAAGGATGGGCAGGAGCTTTTAAATACAATGAAAAAGCAAATACAGCCCTTAAAAATTTCTTTGCAAGACCAGATACACTTTCTATCGGTATTTGTAACGGTTGTCAGTTGTTTATGGAATTAGATTTAATAAATCCAGAACACGCAGAGCATGGAAAAATGACTTATAACGATTCTCGTAAACACGAAAGTAACTTTACTTCTGTTAAGATAAAAGAAAACAACTCTGTAATGCTATCTTCTTTAGCTGGTACAACACTAGGTGTATGGATATCACATGGCGAGGGTAAATTTAATTTACCACTATCAGAAGACAACTATGCTATTGTTGCTAAATATGGATATGAGGGTTACCCAGCCAACCCTAATGGTAGCAATTTTAATACTGCCATGTTGTGCGATAAAACAGGTAGGCATTTAGTAACCATGCCACATATAGAACGTTCTATATTTCAATGGAATTGGGCACACTACCCTACTCACAGAAAAGATGAAGTTTCTCCGTGGTTAGAAGCATTTATCAATGCTAAAAACTGGATTGAGAACAAGAAATAAATACTTGGTTCGATTCATCTAAATAATGTCAGTTTGAGTGAAATTCTGATAAGAATTTTGTATCGAAAACAAATCATTTTAGATGAAAAAGCGTCAATTCGAGTACTTTAATATAAAAATTACGTCAGTCAGTTTAATTCTTGATAGAAAATTATATCGAAGACAAGTAAATTTTTAATCAAGATTAGGTTTTATACAAAAAGGTTTTATACGCTATGTTTTGAGTATAAAACCTTTTTATTTTACATATACTACATATCTTTATTTTTTGTAAGGTTTCAATATTAATTTTATTACAGCATTTATACTACAAATATTATAGTAACAATTAATTATTTTCTCTATTTTAGTTAACTTATTTTTAAATCTAAAAAAACAACTAGTGAGAAAAATAGCACTTTTAATAATAATTAATATCACATTACCATGTTTAGGTCAAACAAATACTTTTCCTTCTTCTGGGAATGTAGGAGTTGGAACAACGAGTCCAACTACGAAATTAGATGTGAAAGGTAAAACAAGTGTCGATAATACTTTAATAATTGATGGTATCGATACTGGTAACCCAAACGCGCTATCTGAACAGTTAAGACTTAGTGGTTATGGTATATTAGGTAATAGAGGAGCTATGTATATTAGTAATCAGAACCCTCAAGGACATATTAAATTCTATGTTGGCGGCAAACATGGAATTGGTTCACATATGATTATTCAAAATACTGGTAATGTTGGAATCGGAACAGCAAATCCAAGTACTAAATTAGATGTAACAGGTAAAACAAGTGTTGATAATACTTTAATAATTGATGGTGTTGATCCTGGTAACCCAAACGCGCTATCTGAACAGTTAAGACTTAGTGGTTATGGTATATTAGGCAATAGAGGAGCTATGTATATTAGTAATCAGAATCCTCAAGGATATATCAAATTCTATGTAGGAGGTAAACATGGAATTGGTTCACACATGATTATTAAAAATACAGGCAATATTGGCATTGGAACAACAACACCGGATGCAAAACTAGCGGTAAATGGTAATATACACACTAAAGAAGTTAAAGTTGACCTTATTGGTTGGTCTGATTTTGTTTTTTATGATAATTACAAATTACCAACACTCGTAGAGGTAGAAAACCATATTAAAGAAAAAGGACATTTAAAAGATATTCCTAGTGCTAAAGATGTTGAAGAAAACGGTGTTTTCTTAGGCGAAATGGATGCTAAATTATTGCAGAAAATTGAAGAACTAACACTTTATACAATTCAACAACAAAAAGAAATTAAAGAGCAAAAAGAAAAAGTAGAAGAGCTAAAATTATTAGTGAACCAATTACTAGAATCTAAAAAATAGAGCATAAAATATATCATTAATTACTTTTCTTAATCACTACTCTGCTAGTATAAAAATAAATTTTCTCCTTAGCTAGAAGCTTTTATTAACGCTAAAAAATGTATAAAAGCTCAAAAGTAATTTTATAAAAATATAAACGCCCATATAGTTTTTAAAAGTATGGGCTTTTTTAATAGCCAATAATTAGAGTTTTACTTTACTTACCTGATATTTTTAAAGTTATGTTTTATACTAAGCAATTTACAACTATAACTCATTATTCATTTTAGCTTACATTCGCTATTCCTTTTTAATCATTAGGCTAAATATTTTAGTTCGTATAATTACTACGAAAACATAAAAGAATATTACTTTCGCGCGCATGTGGATGTACTTAGGGCTTTTAGCCGCTTTATTTTTAGGATTACATAACTTATGTAAAAAACATGCAGTGCAAGGAAACGATGTTTTTCCTGTGCTTTTGGGTACTATTTCTGCTGGTTTTTTACTGTTGCTCCCATTTTATATAATTTCTGTTTATTTTCCTGAATATGCTTTGCAAAACAACTTTTATATTTTAAACATTTCATGGAAAACACATGGCTTTATAGCTATAAAAGCCATGATTATGGCATCTTCGTGGATTTTAGCATACCAAGCCTTAAAACATTTGCCTATAACTATTGTAACACCCATACGATCCGCAGGTCCTTTTTTTACCTTTATTGGCGCAATAGTTATCTATAAAGAAAGCCCAAACTTTTGGCAATGGATAGGTTTCTTTTTAATTATTTTTTCTGTTTTATTATATTCTAAGATTGGAAAAAAAGAAGGTATAAACTTTAAAAGAAACAAATGGATATTTGCTATTATTGGAGCTACTTTTTTAGGAGCTTCGAGTGGTTTGTACGATAAATTTTTAATTCAGAAATTAGAATTAAACCCGCAAACTTTACAATTTTGGTTTTGTTGGTATGCCGTATTAATATTACTTATTATTTTATCTATAACATGGTTTCCTAATGCCAGTAAGCGTAAAGCATTTAAATGGCGATGGTCTATTCCTGCTGTTGGGGTTTTATTACAAACTGCAGATTATTTCTACTTTAAAGCTTTGCAAGACCCAGAAGCCTTAATTATGCTTTTATCAGCTATAAAACGGAGTCAAATATTAATAGCTGTTGTTATTGGTGGTCTCGTTTTTAAAGAAAAAAATAAACGCAAAAAGTTAATTCCTTTGGCGGGTATTTTATTGGGCGTATTTATGATACTCTATTCTTAATTAATATAATATTGCAAGCAATTGTATTTATAATTTTAAAAGCGCTGCTACTTTTAAAAACTATTCTATAACACATCGTATATATACATTCCGTACAATTATTTGTTCCATAGTAATACCATATTATATACTACATCTATATTTTAGGCAAAATAAAGGCCATAAATACCCCATAAACTTCTAAAATAATTTTAAGGACTAAAAAATATTTCAAAAAAATGCAATACATTTAAATACCCACGTCTTTATAATTGAAAGCCGATTAAATTAGGTGTTTAAATGACTTTAGAATCTGATAATAATAAAAAGCTGAAAGAGTTTTTTGGTAGGGAATACCAATCGTTAAAGGCTTATGTTACCACAAGGATAAAGGACAGCGCAAATAGAGATGCGGAAGATATTATCCAAGATGTAGCATTAAAATTATTTACAGGTGCAGACAGGTACTCTCCTATTAACAATGTTGCTGGTTTTGTTTATCATTCTATAAAAAATAAAATTATAGATGTATTACGGAGCAAAAAACATACTTACAACAGTATAGAAGAGAGTGAAGCTAAATTAATAGCATTTACAGAAGTTTTATATGATAATTCTGAAATAGGCTATTCTGAGCAATTAAAGAAAGAATTAAAGCTTACCATTTTAAGTCTAAAACCAGTTTACAGAGATATTATCATTGCTATAGATTTTGAAGGTTATACGTATAAAGAAATAGCCTCCGAAACAGGAATTTCCATAGGAACTTTAATGTCTAGAAGACATAGGGCAATCTCTATGTTATACAAAAAATTAGAAACGAAAAAAAACATTAATTAAAAAAATAGAATATGACAAATTTTTTAAAACATAAAATGAGAGGAAAATCTGCGGGAGAAATAGCAGGTATTATAATTTTTGGAACCATTTTTATAGTTGGCTTAGCTATTCTTTTTGGTTTTATAATTATGTGGTTATGGAATTGGCTAATGCCAGAAATTTTTGGTTTACCTCTACTTTCCTATTGGCAAGCCGTTGGGGTATTTGTATTATTTAAAATTTTACTCGGGAGTATGGGAGATTGTAATAGTGGTAGTCGTAATAGTAAGGATTCTAAATACAAAGATGATTCTAAAGGTAAATTCTCTAAATGGAAACACTACGATAAGTTCTGGGAAGAAGAAGGAGATATAGCCTATAAAAAATACTTAGAACGCTTAAATAACGATACTAACACAACAGAAGAATAAGTATGAATTTATTATTATTTAAAACCAATATTAAAACAAAAAAGAAAGTAAAAACTATAGCGCCTACTTTTAATAATCATGTTGGCATATCTAATTGGTCTGTAGATACCGAAGATATAGATAATGTATTACGAATTGAAGCTGAGGAAAATTTAAAGGAAAATGATGTAATTAGCTTGGTAGAAAATAATGGCTTCAGTTGCATGGTATTAGCAGATTAATTAGCCTAAATTATGTCAAATGAAAGGTTTATAAAATTATATTAAAGCTATTAATGGAGATATAGATGCACTTTCTAAATTAGATTAAAACTCCATATATATTAAATAATATTCAATCAATAATATAATTTTTTATGAATTCCATTTTATAAAACCATTTCCTTTTCTTAATTTGCATATACCTGAATTATGAATTATGCTAGAAATTTCCCGATTATTTGATTTTCCCTACTATCAATTAGAAAAATACAACCTTAAAGAAGCCTTAGCTACTAAATATAATGGCGAGTGGGTAAAAACATCTACTCAGGAATATATTAATAAGGCAAATACAATTAGTAGAGCACTTTTAAGGCTTGGTGTAAAACCTAATGATAAAATTGCTGTAATATCTATGAGTAACCGTACAGAGTGGAACATCATGGATATAGGAATTTTACAATTAGGAGCACAAAATGTACCCATATACCCTACCATATCAGAAGAAGACTATGCATATGTATTAAACCATTCAGAAGCTAAATATTGCTTTGTTTCTTGTTCAGAAGTATATGCTAAAGTAAAAGCAGTAAAAACTAAAATACCCAGCTTAATAGAAATCTATTCTTTTGATGAAGTAAACGAATGTAAAAATTGGAATGAAGTTTTAGAATTAGGAAAGGATGATAGCAACCAAGATGAAGTTGAACAATTAAAAGCTAATGTTAAAACAGAAGACTTAGCCACTATTATTTACACATCGGGTACTACAGGCAAGCCTAAAGGAGTTATGCTTTCTCATAAAAACTTGGTAAGTAATGCATTGGGTAGTTTTAAGCGAATACCTATTGAATATGGAAATTCTGTAGCACTAAGCTTTTTACCTCTTTGTCATGTGTATGAACGTATGCTAATTTATTTATATCAATACTGCGGAGCAAGTATTTATTATGCGCCTTTAGACCAGATAAGTGATTATGCTAAAGAAGCAAAACCGCATGTAATGACGGCTGTTCCTCGCTTATTAGAGAAAGTATACGATAAAATTATAGCTAAAGGAAATTCGCTATCGGGTATTAAAAAAGGATTGTTTTTCTGGGCAGTAAAAGTAGGTCTAGCTTATAAACCTTACAGAGAAAATGGCTGGTGGTATGAACAAAAGCTAGCCTTAGCACGCAAACTAATATTTAGTAAATGGAAAGAAGGTTTAGGAGGCAATTTATCTGTAATGGCATCTGGTAGTGCTGCCCTACAACCTAGATTGGCTCGTATTTTTAATGCTGCTGGTTTTGGTGTTATGGAAGGCTACGGACTTACAGAAACATCACCTGTTATTTCCGTTAATGATATGAGAAACGGTGGATTTAAAATAGGAACTGTTGGTAAACTTTTAGAACATACAGAAGTAAAAATTGCTGATGACGGAGAAATATGTGTAAAAGGACCGCAAGTAATGATAGGTTATTATAAAGACCCAGAAAAAACAGCAGAAGTTTTAAAAGGTGGTTATTTTCATACAGGAGATATTGGTAAAATAGATGAAGAAGGTTTTTTAAAAATAACAGACAGAAAAAAAGAAATCTTTAAAACATCTGGAGGTAAATATGTAGCACCTCAATTAATAGAAAATAAGTTTAAAGAATCTTCTTTTATAGAACAGTTAATGGTTGTTGGTGAAGGAGAAAAAATGCCTGCTGCAATTATACAACCAGATTTTGATCATCTTAAACGTTGGGCAAAGAAAAAAGGAATAACATTTAAGGATAATAATGAGCTAATATCCAACGAAAAAGTACTTCAAAAATTTCAGCAACAAGTAGATATTGCCAATGAGATTTTTGCTAAATGGGAAAAAGTAAAACAGTTTCGTTTAACATCGGACGTTTGGAGTATAGAAGCAGGTCACCTTACGCCTACTATGAAATTAAAAAGAAAAATAGTAAAATCTATATACCAAAACCTTTATAACTCTATTTACAACCACTAAAAAAATTTAAAATATAAATTAACTAAGGTGTTTTTTTAATAAAATATATTATGCATGCATAATATATTTTATTATATTTGGTAACCATACCAATTTATAGAATGAAGGAGATAACAGTAGATTATGCGTTAAGAACAACGTGGCAGGCAGTATCTAAAATGTATAACGAAGAAGCTAAACATTTTAAGAGTACAATGGCAATTGGCTTTACTTTATTAAGTATAGACCCAAAAACAGGTACGCCATCTACCGCTTTAGGTCCAAAAATGGGAATGGAAGCTACAAGCTTGTCTAGAATTCTAAAACGTATGGAAGAGAAAGGTTTTATAGAACGTAGACCAAACCCTAATGATGGTAGAGGTGTATTAATACATCTAACTACATTGGGATTAGACAGACGAAATTTATCAAAAGAAGCTGTATTAAAATTTAATAACACATTAAAAGATAATATTTCTGAAGAAAAATTAAATCATTTTTTCGAGGTTACAGAAACGATTAATAAAATGATTTTAGAAAAGAAAATATACAAAAGACATAATAATTAATTCTTAGAACATAGCTAATGAATAAACATATAAAAAAAATAGCAGTAATTGGCTCAGGTATTATGGGTAGTGGCATTGCCTGTCATTTTGCTAATATTGGTGTAGAAGTACTTTTGTTAGATATTATTCCTAGAGAATTAAATGATAAAGAAAAAGCAAAAGGGCTAACACTAAATGATAAAATAGTTAAAAATAGATTGGTTAACGATTCGCTTCATAAAGCCTTAAAATCTAAACCCTCACCTATTTACAATCAAAAATTTGCTTCTAGAATAAGTACGGGTAATTTGGAAGACGATATTTCTAAAATAGCCCATGTAGATTGGATTATTGAAGTTGTTGTAGAGCGATTAGATATAAAACAGAAAGTTTTTGAGAATGTAGAAAAACATAGAACGCCAGGAACTTTAATTACATCTAACACATCTGGTATTCCTATAAAGTTTATGAATGAAGGAAGAAGTGAAGATTTTCAGAAACATTTCTGTGGAACGCACTTTTTTAATCCTGCCAGATATTTAAAATTATTCGAAATAATTCCAGGACCAAAAACATCTCCAGAGGTTTTAGATTTTTTAAATAGTTATGGAGAGCAGTTTTTAGGAAAAACATCTGTTATAGCAAAAGATACTCCTGCTTTTATAGGAAATAGAATAGGTATATTTAGTATACAAAGCCTTTTTTATACAGTAAAAGAGTTAGGAATGACAGTAGAAGAGGTAGATAAATTAACAGGTCCAGTAATTGGCCGACCAAAGTCTGCCACTTTTAGAACAGTAGATGTTGTTGGTTTAGATACTTTAGTACATGTCGCAAATGGAATTTACGATAATTGTAAAGAAGACGAAAAGCTAGAATTGTTTCAATTACCAGAATTTATTAAAACCATGGTAACTAATAAATGGTTAGGAAGTAAAACAGGACAAGGTTTTTACAAAAAAGTTAAAGGAGATAATGGTAAGAGCGAAATACTAACGCTAGATTTAGATACGATGGATTATCGTGCTAAAAAAAGAGCCAAATTTGCCACTTTAGAGCTAACAAAAACAATAGACAAAGTTGTAGATAGATTTAAAGTATTAGTAAATGGTAAAGATAAAGCTGGCGAATTTTACAGAAAAAATTTTGCTGCTTTATTTGCTTATGTATCTCATAGAGTTCCAGAAATAACAGATGAGTTTTACAAAATAGATGATGCCATGAAAGCTGGTTTTGGATGGGAACATGGTCCTTTCCAAATATGGGATGCTATCGGTGTTAAAGAAGGAATACAGATAATGAAAGATGAAGGAGAAAAACCAGCAGCTTGGGTTACAGAAATGCTTGCCTCTGGTCATGATTCTTTTTATGCTGTAAAAGATGGTGCTAGTTATTTTTATGACATTCCTAAAAAAGCAACAGAAAAAATACCCGGGCAAGATGCATTTATTATTCTAGATAATATTCGTAAATCAAAAGAAGTATTTAAAAACAGTGGCGTAGTTATAGAAGATTTAGGAGATGGTATTCTAAATGTTGAATTTCAGTCTAAAATGAACACTATTGGTGGTGATGTTTTAGCAGGATTAAATAAAGCTATTGATTTAGCAGAAAAAAACTATCAAGGTTTAGTTGTTGGAAACCAAGCAGCTAATTTCTCTGTAGGAGCTAATATCGGAATGATATTTATGATGGCGGTGGAGCAAGAATATGATGAGCTAAATATGGCTATTAAAATGTTTCAAGATACCATGATGCGCATGCGATATTCTGCCATACCAACTATTTCTGCCCCACACGGAATGACATTAGGTGGTGGTTGCGAACTATCCTTACATGCAGATAAAGTAGTTGCAGCAGCAGAAACATATATAGGATTGGTAGAATTTGGAGTTGGTGTAATTCCTGGAGGTGGTGGTTCTAAAGAAATGTCATTAAGAGCTAGTGATAATTTCTTTAAAGGAGATGTAGAATTAAATGTATTACAAGAATACTTTTTAACTATAGGAATGGCAAAAGTATCAACATCTGCCTATGAAGCCTATGATTTAGGAATTCTTCAAAAAGGAAAAGATATTGTAGTTGTTAACAAAGACCGCCAAATAGCAACAGCAAAAGCGCATGCTAAATTAATGGCAGAAGCAGGATATACACAACCTGTTAAGCGCAAAGATGTTAGAGTTTTAGGAAAACAAGCTTTAGGAATGTTCTTAGTAGGAACAGATGCTATGGAAGCAAGTAATTATATAAGTGAACACGATAAAAAGATAGCCAATAAACTAGCCTATGTAATGGCAGGTGGCGATTTATCCGAGCCAACACTGGTAACAGAACAATATTTATTAGATATAGAACGCGAGGCATTTTTATCGCTATGTACAGAGCGTAAAACGCTAGAGCGTATTCAGCATATGTTAAAAACAGGAAAACCTTTAAGGAATTAGAATCCCCCTTGCCCCCGAAGGGGGGTATTAAAATAATTTGAAAGATAAAACAATAACATATCAATGGGTTTTCGGAATAGTAGCAACTCTATTTATAGTTGTTACTACATGGGTTTATTTTGTAAAAGGTCATATTAATTTAGGAGATATAGAATTTACAAAATTAGGAACGTATGGAGATTTCATTGGAGGATTACTTGGAACTATACTTTCCATTGTAGCAGTAATTTTAGTTTACAAGACCTATATATCTCAAAGCCGAGAGCTTGAGTTAAATAGAAAACTCTTGGAACAACAAAGTTTTGAAAATACATTTTTTAATATGTTAAAAGTACATCAAGATTTAAAAAATAATATATCTTTTAGTACTTCTAATCTTCTTTTTAGAAAGTATTATAACGCTCTAGGAAGTGAAGGTAAAGGAGTGTCTAAACCCATTGAAGTTAATGGTCGAGAATTCTTGAATTTAGCATCCGATGATTTTAAAAATTTATTTAATGCTAATACAACAACACATAATAATTATCTAATAAAAGATAATATTCAAAAAGAACTTAAAGATTATAAATACGATGGCATATTAAATAAACCTATTAGCCCAGACGATCATCTTGAACATATTCAATTTAAATATGATTTATTCTTTCAAACATATGGAAGATACCTGGGAGATTATTTTAGAAATTTGTATCATATTCTCAA
>CALHVB010000089.1 GCA_938039345.1 uncultured Sediminicola sp. | reverse complement strand
TTGTAATACCATATCAAAATCACCAGGTATTTCTGGCGCATCTTTCATTTTTACAACTTCTACTTTTTTCTCTAAAAAATCTACTGAAATATATGCGTCTTTCTGAAAAAATCGAGATTTACGCATGTTTTTTAAAGAAATTCTACTTGCAGTTAAGTTAGCAACACAACCATTTTCAAATTCTATTCTTGCATTAGCAATATCAGGAGATTTACTAATAACAGAAAATCCACTAGCATTTATTTGTTTTACAGGAGAGTTAACAACACTTAGAATGGCATCTATATCATGAATCATTAAATCTAAAACCACAGGAACATCTGTTCCTCTAGGATTAAATTCTGCTAAACGATGTGTTTCTATAAACATTGGATTAGCAATTTTATCTTTTACTGCTATAAATGCAGGGTTAAAGCGTTCTACGTGTCCCACTTGCCCTTTTACATTATTAGTAGTTTCTAAATTTAATAACTCTTCTGCTTCTTTAAGCGTATTGGTAATAGGTTTTTCTATAAATACATGCTTTCCCTTTTCCATGGATTTTTTAGCACAATCGAAATGAGAAAGTGTAGGAGTTACAATATCAATAACATCAACAGCATCTATTAATGTATTAATATTATCATAAGCCGTATAGCCAAATTCACCGGCAACTTTTTTACTATGAATAGCATCGGGGTCATAAAACCCAACTAGTGTATATTTTTCTGATTGATTTAGGAGGCGTAAATGTATTTTTCCAAGATGTCCAGCACCTAAAACTCCAACTTTGAGCATATATGTATCTTTTTATCAAAAATAAGAATATGGATTCATTCTTCTATATTCATATGCTGTTAATTTACTTCAAAATAAAATCTGTTCATATTTTTAGTTTTATTATTAGGGTTGGCTTCTATTCTTTTTCTAAATTAGTGTTTTAAACCAAGCTTACCTTTGAGAGATACTTTAAAACATAGTGGAATGCGTAATAAGCTGGCAAATGTGCTGGCAGCTAAAGGAATAAGAGATAAAAAAATTTTAGATGTTATAAGAACTATACCTAGGCATTTATTTTTAGATAGTAGTTTTGAAGCGCATGCATACCAAGATAAGGCTTTTCCTATTGGAGCAGACCAAACAATATCCCAACCCTACACAGTCGCTTTTCAGTCAGAACTTTTAGAAGTGTCTGCTAATGATAAAGTTTTAGAGATAGGAACGGGTAGTGGCTACCAAACAGCTGTTTTATTGGGCTTAAAAGTAAAAGTATATACTATTGAACGCCAATTAGAATTGTTTAAAAAAACTTCTTTATTTTTTAGTAAAATGGGGTATAGGCCTAAAAAAGCTACTTTTGGAGATGGTTATAAAGGAATGCCAGAAGAAGCCCCTTTTGATGGTATAATTGTTACTGCTGGTGCCCCTTTTGTACCTAAACCTTTGTTGGCGCAATTAAAAATTGGAGGTAGGCTAGTTATTCCTGTTGGTACAGACGAACAGATTATGACACTTTTTATTCGTAAGTCTGCTAAAGAATTTGAGAAGAAAGAGTTTGGATCTTTTAGGTTTGTACCATTGTTAGAAGATAAGAATTAGTTGTAAATTGGGGATATGAAAAAAATATTATTACTTGTTTTTATGTTAATTTCTATAATTGCATGTAGTAGTAAAAAGGATACTATAGAAGATACTTCTGAAGAAAAAAATAAAGAAGAGACTGTTACAGATGAATCTGTTGAAGAAGAAGGTACTACTACTCAGAGTGGAATTGCTTTTTTGTCAATTGTAGAAGAAGGTAAAGAATGGGTATTACAACCAAAATTTTCTAATGAGTTTAATTTTATTGGAGGTAAAACTTCTCCTGAATTTTCAGATAATTGGCAAGATCGTTTCTTTAATGGTTGGAATGGATCAGGAAGAACAGTTTACAGTACAGGCCAATCTAAAATAGAAGACGGAATGTTAGTCTATAATGCCACTATAGATGGAGAAAATATAAAAACAGGTATTGTAACATCAAAAACAACAATAGCATATCCTTTATATATGGAGGTTAGAGCTAAAATTAGTGAATCTCCATTGGCATCTGCTGTGTGGATGTTAAGTGAAGATTCTACGCAAGAAATAGATAATTTAGAAGCTTACGGATTAAAAACTAATGATTATTTTTCTAGGCGATTACATTTAAGTCATCATACATTTATTAGAGAACCCTTTCAAGATTACCAACCTACAGGGCAAGAAACATGGTATGCAGATGGTAATGGTACGCAATGGGCAGATGAATTTCATAATTACGGAGTACTTTGGTTAGATCCATGGACATTAGCTTATTATGTAGATGGCAAGGTAGTTAGAGAAACACCTAGGGAAGAAATAGATCCAGAAAATTACACAGGAGGTACAGGGTTAGTAAAACCTATGTATCTTATTATTTCTGCTGCTGCGCAACCATGGAGAGAAACAAATGGAAGTGTAACATATCTTACAGATCCAGCTGTATTAGATAAAGAAAGATCTACAATGCGTGTAGATTGGATTAGATTATATAAGCCAGAGTAATAGTAATGCCATACGATTTATTAAAACAGAACATTAAAAATAATATTCAGATTTCTGATGATGATTTGGATATTATATGCAGTTATTTTAAGCCTAAATTAATAGAGAAGAAAGATTTTTTACTTAGGCAAGGGAGTATTTATAAATATGAAGGTTTTGTATTAGTGGGTTGTTTTAGAATCTTTACAATCGATAAAAAAGGAAACGAAAACGTACTTTATTTTGCTACAAAAGACTGGTGGTTAATGGATATTGATAGTTTTATGAACCAAACACCTTCTTTATTAAACATACAGGCTTTAGAAGACAGTGAAATTATTGTAATTAATAAAACTGATAAAGAAGCTTTATATACAAAGCTTCCTATTGTAGAGAAATTGTTTAGAATTATGAGCCAAAAAGCGCTTGTTGCATGGCAGCGTAGACTTATAAGAAACCATACACTTACCGCACAAGAACGTTACAATCATTTTATAAGCAATTATCCAGAGATTGCTTCTAAGCTTACCGATCGTCAAAAATCTAGTTATTTAGGTATTACACATGAATTTTTGAGTAAAATAAAAAAGCAGCATAAGCTCAAAAAATAATGTGAAGTTGAACTTGTTCAACTCTTTTTTAATATTAGTTTATAATTTTTGTAGCATATAAATTATAAATAGAAATTATGACCTTGCTTAAATATTTAAAAATTTGCCTTATAGTGTGTGTATTAGGATTAACATCAAATAGCTTACAAGCACAAATAACGAATGATATAACGGACGATGAAGCTCTTAAAGCATTACTAGCAGCTAAAAAAAATGCTGAAGAATCAAATGTACTCGTAAATATAGCCGTAGTAGATGCTGGGGCTAATTTAAAAGCTTTTATAAGAATGGATGAATCTTATTTAGGAAGCATAGATGTGGCTATTAAAAAGGCAAAAACAGCCCGATATTTTAACATTGATACAGGAAAACTGGGTGAATTAACACAACCAGGAGGTATAATTTATAACATTGAGCATTCTAACGATGGTTTAATTACATTCCCTGGAGGCATACCCATTAAAAATAAAGAAGGCAAAATTATTGGAGCTATTGGTGTTAGCGGTGGTACTATAGAACAAGATAGAGCTATAGCTACGGTGGGCGCAGCATCAATTATAGAATAATTAAATTTGAAAAAGAACAATATTATGAACAACATAAAAAAAGGAATTCTCTTTGTAACACTGCTTTTATCGCAAGTTTGTTTATCACAAGCTTCAGATGATTTAATGCTGTACAGAAAAGATTTTAAAAATATAACCGGCACTAACACTGTTTCAGTAACAAGTTATACTAAAAACAACAATCATTATGTATATGCTGGTGGTATTGGTAATATAGATGTTTATAGTTTAGACAAAGAAGGTGTGCTTACCCCTATTAGTAACCACGAACTTCATATGAAAAAAGGTCCTGCAAGAGGAATGGTCGCTGATAATATTGGTGGCACCGATTTTCTGTTCGTTGCAAATAAGCACGGTAATGTTATTGAAACATTTAAAATTTTGGATAATGGAGCTCTGAAACGTGTTTCTTTAGTTGAAGATACCAATGAAACGCATCTTGGCACTGCAATTACGTTACAGGTAATTCATATGAAACAATCATCATACTTATTTATAGGTGGTTTAGAAAAAACACCAGGTTTAAGTTCTTTTAAAATAGAGAATAGTGGAAAATTAACCCATATTCAATCAATAAAAGATGATGAAACTATTCATACCGATGGTATAATTGGAATGTTTGTTCATAAAATAAAAGGAAAAACCTTTTTATATACTGGTGGGTTTCAAGATAACGGCATAAGCAGTTTTAGAGTATACGAAAACGGTACTTTCAAAAACATTAATAATATAAGTGATAATAACACTGATAGGTATTTAACAGGAACTTACCCTGTTACCGGTGTTACCCTAGGAGACAATAATTATGTAATAGTTGGTCACAGACACCATAAATATTATAAGAGAAACGGATTTATTAAAAAAACAGACTTTGTTTATCATGGTGATGGCGTAAGTGTTTTTAAGGTAAATAAGAAAGGAGCTTTAGTACCTCACTATATTTTAAAGGATGATGAAACCACAAAGCTACAAGGGCAGACTAGAATAGAAGTGGTTTCTGTAAATAAAAATGAAGCCGTTTTAGCAGTTGGAACAAGAGACGATGCTAGTATTCAACTACTAAAACTAAATTCAGAAGGAATTCTTAATCCTATAAATTATTTAGAGACAGGTTTTTCTATTTATTATGGATTAAGGTCTCATAAAATAGGTGATGATAATTTCTTAATTGCAGGTTCTTTTAGGTTTGATTTACAAAAGATAGTGAGCTATAAGATTGCGCCAAAAATTAATAGGGAGGGAAAAGTTTTAAGGCATATGGTTAATCTAAAGTATAAAGATGAAGCTACTAAGGAGCAAATTACTGAGGCAGAAATAGCTTTTGAAAACCTTAAGAATAATATTCCAGAAATAGATAGTATAGAATGGGGTTTAAACGATAGTACAGAGGGTCATAGTAATGGTTTTACACATTGCTTTACTTTAACCTTTAATGATGAGCACGCTAGGGAAGTTTATTTGTTTCATAAGGCACATTTAGATTTAGTAAGTAAAGTGGGGCCAATAATAGCTGGTGTTTTTGTTATGGATTACTGGACTAAAAAGTAATTTGCATAATTACAAGTAAAACTATTATTACTTAACGGTTAGGTTGTAGAGGTCAAAATGTTTAAAGTTCATTAATAAATTTTAAAATCTTCTACAACCTATAAACTCAATCTAGAAGTAAAATGAAGAAATTGGTTTTACTCAGCTTTATTATTGCTTCTTTTTCACTATCTGCACAAGTAAAAGAAACAAGAAGCACTCAAGATAAGGCTAAGTTAAAAGACGGGACAGATCCATTTATATCCTATGTTTCCATAGCTGCGGCTAATGTCTCAGGAGGTATAGAACAGGCAGACAGCTACGCTGGGCAGCTTTATACAGGTATTAAACTTGATTTTGAAAAAATATTAGGTTTGAGGGATACTCATGGTAAAATTTCAATTGTAAACCGCCATGGTAAAGGACTTATGAATGAAGCGGGTTCTGTTTTTGAACCACTGAATGTTGTTGGGGGTCAAAATACCTTTTTGTATGATTTAAGTATAGAAAAACACTTTGGAGATCAATTCTCCGTAAAGGTAGGTCGTACCACATCTGTTGATGACTTTTCTGTTTCTAAACTATATTTCTTTTCGCTCAATAATACGGTGAATGGTGTCATAAGAGCTCTATTACTAGATGGCTTAACCACTACTTTTCCTTTCCCAACATGGGGAACCCGATTTAAATATAAACCCAATTCCAAACATCAATTCCAACTAGGTGTATACCAATTGAGTAAAACCGTTTTTGATGACACAAAACATGGGTTAGACTTTTCTTTTAAGTCTTCAGACGATTTATCTGTATTTTTTCAATATGATTGGTTTGGAAAAATTGCAAACCGTAAGACCCGAGTTTATTTGGGAGCAAACCAAGTTTTTGGTAACCTTGATAATTTTGATAATAATATATCTGAGTACTTTTTACGTTTATATGCACATATTGATGTTGATTTAATAGATAACTTAAACTCTTTTCTTACAATGGCTTATTCTCCCCATGGTGGAGTAGCTAAATTGCCTTTTCAAAGCAGCTTAGGCTTTAACTGGAAAGGATTGGTAAAATCTAGAGTCAAGGATAGAGTTTTATTCTTTGCTACTATTGGTGATTTTAGCAATGAATGGGCTGCATTACAAGGTAATGATACATTGTTACCAGAAGTAGTATTAGAATTAGGTTATCGCTTTCAGATAACAGACTATTTTGCGCTGCAACCTGCATTGCAGTACGATTTGCGTCCTGGTGGTTTAAACACAACTGACAACGCCGTTATTCCAGGTATTTTAATCGACGCTAATTTTTAGAAAACTCAATATTACAAGTTTGCAGAATGTTGATGGATAATGAATTTGAATGCAAGCATAACTTAAAAAAATAAAAAATGAAAAGTTTAGAAAACAAAAAAGCAATTATAACTGGCGGTGGCCGAGGACTGGGAAAAGCTACTGCTATAGCCCTTGCCAAAGAAGGTGTTGACATTGCAATAACCGGTAGAAACGAAGAAGTCTTAAAAAAAACTGCCTTGGAATTAGAGGCCTTTGGAGTTAAAGCTATCTATTCAGTATTCGATGTTGGTAATTATGAAGAGGTAAAAACAAGTATTAAAGACATTATAAATACTCTAGGGGGTATTGATATTTTAGTTAATAATGCTGGTATTGCAGCTATAGGGTCGTTTAATGATATGGAGGTTAACCAATGGAGCGAAATTATCCAAACCAATGTAATGGGAATGTATTATGTAACTAAGGAGGTTTTACCTTATTTGTTAGATAAAAATGAAGGTGATATTATTAATGTTTCTTCTACAGCTGGTTTAAACGGAAATGCAAATATATCTGCATATTCTGCATCTAAATTCGCAGTTATAGGAATGTCAGAATCCTTAATGAAAGAAGTCCGTAAAAACAATATTAGGGTTAATACATTAACGCCAAGCACCATAGAATCTGATATGACAATTGGATTGGGAATGCTAAATAAAGGTTCACACGAAAATGTGCTACAACCTGAAGATTTTGCAGAATTAATACTAGCAGGTTTAAAACTTCCAAGAAGAGCAATGCTTAAAGGGGCTGCTTTATGGTCTACTAATCCTTAACTGTTAAATAGTGTACAATCAATTTTAATTATCTGCTAGGGAAGTAGTAACATTTTATTTTTTCATGCGTAATTTATGTGGGCTTGTTTTTGGGATACGTTCAATAATACCTCTAGCTTCTAAATCTAATTTTACACTAACAATATACCAACCTACTTTACCATCAAAAGAAGTGCTCAATTCTTCACTAGCTAAATCGTCTAGTTTGGCATAAGTAATTTCACCATGAGTAGTAATAGTTTTTATGATGTAATCTTTTATAACATCATATCTTCTTTTTAAAATATTAACCCCTTTTTTACCTTGGGGGTGTAATGTTATAATCTTTTCTTCAGTGCTCATAACGTGGTTGTTAGGTGTTACTAAAGTACTTAAAAATGAAAAATAATGTATTAAGAAGTACTATTTTTTACTTGTAAATTATGAAATGCATCTGCTTGTAATTTTAGTAAAGCTTCTGCTTTTTTCTTTTTATAAGCATATACTTCTTCTTCCATAGCAATTTCTTCGTAAATTTTTTCATTTAAACGCGTATCAGTAGCTAAGATTTGTTTTCGCTGTGCTACTTTCTGTGTTATCCATGTTTTAAGTGTGCTCTCTTCTTCTTCTAATTTTAAATCGTATTCACCTTTTGGAGCTAAAAGTTTTGCTATAATAGGAGCTGTTTCTATAGCGAGGAATAATAAAAAAATAAAAAAAGACGGCAGCCATGGTAATTTATTTAAAGCCGTGATACGCGCCATTAATCCATCAAAACCATCAATAATGGGTTGTGAATTACTGATTGTTTTATTTTTTTCTGCTTCAAGATTCGTAATTTCTGTTTCAAGTGCAGTTATTTTATTAGTATTTATTTGTTTCAATTGTAACAATTCTAGTAGGGCGGCATCGTGCTTTTGTCGTTTTTCTTTGTAAACAGGTCCTTTTCCTAAAAGTTTAGTGCCAGCAGTACCTTCCGCTTCATTTATGTATATGTTATAAAGTGTATTTGTTTCAGATTCCTTTGCAACTATTTCTTTTTTTAAGTTATCAATCTTACTATTTAACTCATTTATTTTAGGAGTATATTGTAGTGCTATTTGATTTTTATTAGCGAGTGTAAGTTGGTTTTTTTGTTCTAATAATACCTGATTAATTTCTTTTTCAAAAATTTTCATTTCTAGTGGTTTAGAAATTACTATTGCTATTATTATGGCTAATATAATTCTTGGAGAGGCCTGTAATAATTCATTTTTAAAACTATTCCTTTTTTTTATAGTAGAAACAATAAATCGATCTAAATTAAAAATTAGTAAGCCCCATATTAAACCAAAAAATATGGAAGTATACATGTTATCAAAAACAGTAAATAAGGCGTAGCTACTGGCTATAAAAGCCATTGTTGCTGTAAAAAATACTGTGGCGCCAATACCAGCATATTTATTTTGTTCTCCTTTAGAGCAAGTCTTTAAAATTTTAGAATCGGCACCTGAACATGTAATAAAAAAAGAAAGTAACATAATTATATTATTATAAAAGTCTATAAACTAATATAATAGAGTTAGTTTACTACTTGTTGTTACAATGTGAAATCATAAAGTTTACTTAAAATTTATTTTAATATTGATTTTAGATACTAAGTATATTTTTAAGAAATTTTGGATATTGGAATTATGAAGCCTTCTTTGATTAGATTTTAATTTATTTTTATAATATAAAATGATAATATGTAGAAGTGAAAAGTTAAGAATAACTTAAGGTATTGTTAAAAAACAATACTATTTTTAGATTTTTAATAAATTGTAGGTGCAAATTATTGCACACTAAAATATAATAATAAAAGTTATGCCAACATATCAACTCACCATTAACGGAGAACTTAAGACAGTAGAAGTAAGTAAAGATATGCCAGTTTTGTGGGCGCTTAGAGATCATTTAGATTTAGTAGGTACAAAATTTGGTTGTGGTATAGCGCAATGTGGAGCATGCACAATTCATTTAGAAGGTACAGCAATACGTAGTTGTTCCATTACAATGGCACAAGTAGAAGGTAAATCTATTACAACAATAGAAGGTTTATCTAAAGATGGAGAGCATCCGGTACAAAAAGCTTGGAAAAGTGTAGATGTACCACAGTGCGGGTATTGCCAAGCTGGGCAAATAATGACAGCATCTTCTTTTTTAGCAAAAAATCAATCTCCAAGTAAACAAGAAATTAAAGATGCTATGCATGGTAATATATGTAGGTGTGGAGCTTACAAGAGAATATGCAAAGCGGTAGAAGTAGCAGCAGAAGAAATTGCAGAAAAAGCATAAGTTAAGTCGCATTTTAATTTTTTCTTATTCAATATTTTTTTGAATAAAACTTAAAAACAAAAAAACATGTCTAGTACAAAAACAGCTATGACTTTTAGTAGAAGGTCTTTTATAAGAACATCATCATTAGCTAGCGGAGGCTTATTAATTGGATTTAATTTATTTACTGCTTGTAAAGATGCAATTAAACCACCGAAAGATTTATCTAAATTAGATTATAAAGATTTTAACGCTTTTATAAAAATAGCAGAAACAGGAGAAGTAACAATCTTTTCTCCTAATCCAGAAATAGGGCAAGGTGTAAAAACTGCTATGCCAATGTTAATTGCAGAAGAATTAGATGTTGCCTGGAAAAATGTATATGTAGAACAGGGCATTTTAGATACAAAAAACTATACAAGACAATTGGCAGGTGGGAGTCAGTCTATACGTCTTGGATGGGAGCCATTGCGACAAACGGGAGCAACCGCACGTCAAATGCTAATTAATGCTGCTGCTGCCAAATGGGGGGTAGATGCTTCTGAGTGTACTACTAACGAAGGAGTTATTACAAATGCTAATGGAGATACATTAGGCTACGGGGATGTTGCAAAGGAAGCAGCTCTTTTAGAAGTGCCAGAAAATGTTACACTTAAGAAAGTTTCAGATTTTAAAATTATAGGAACCGATACCTATAATGTAGATTTAGATAAGATAGTTACAGGAAAGCCTTTATATGGAATGGATTATAAATCAGAAGGTATGGTATATGCCGCTATTATACATCCGCCTGCTTTTGGACAAAAACTAGTGTCTTTTGATGCCGCAGAAGCCAAAGCTGTAACAGGAGTAGAAGACGTTTTAAAGTATAAAAATAATATTGTAGTTATAGGCAAAGATACTTGGACAGTTTTTAAAGCAAAGAAATTAATAAAAGCTGAATGGGCATCTGATAAGGATTTAGAGAGCACAGAAGACCATGATAAAATATTAACAGATATATTAGATGGTAATAAATTTGATACCCGCCGTTCAGACGGAAATATAAAAAAAGCTTTTGCTAATGCAGATAAGGTATTGGAACGTACTTATGAGTCTCCTTTTTTACCTCACAATTGTATGGAGCCAATGAATTTTTATGCCAATGTAACGGATGATAAAATACATTTAGTAGGCCCCATACAAACACCAGAAGGGACAGCCAAACATGTTGCACATTTATTAGAGCGAAATGAAGAAGAAGTGCATTTAGAAATGACACGTATGGGAGGAGGTTTCGGAAGACGTTTATTTGGAACTTTTGTGGTAGAAGCAGCAGAAATTTCTAATATGATAAAAAAACCAGTAAAATTGGTGTATTCTAGAGAGGATGATATGACTGCTGGGATTTACAGACCCGCTATTAAATACAGAATAAAGGCATCGGTAAAGGAAGGTAAAGTAACAGGCTATCATTTAAAAGAAGCAAGTATTAATGATAATATGTATGGCTTAATCCCTAATTTTTTCCCAGCAGGAGCCGTAGAAAATTATCAGGTAGATACTGCAAATTATAAAAGTGCAATTACAACAGGTGCTTGGAGAGCTCCATATGCTAATTTTTTATCATTTTCTGAGCAAAGTTTCTTTGATGAATTAGCAGAGTTTATGGAAGTAGACCCTGTACAATTACGATTAGACTTATTGCAAAATGTAAAAGGTACTACAGATGATCGCATAGAATATTCACCAGAGCGTATGGAAAAAGTAATTAAAACTGCTGTAGATAAATCTGGTTGGGGAACAAAACAGAAAGATACATATCAAGGGTTTGTAGCCTATTATTGTCATAATACACATGTAGCACAAGTAGCAGATATCGTAGTAGAAAATAATGCGCCAGTGGTAAAGAAAGTAACCTGTGTAGTAGATTGTGGTATTGTAGTAAATCCTTTAGGAGCATTAAATCAAATAGAAGGAGGAATAATAGATGGGGTTGGACATTCTATGTATGGCAACCTATCTTTTAAAGACGGTGTACCTAGTGATAGCAATTTTAATACATACAGACTAATACGTATGAATGAAGTACCAGAAATAGACGCTCATATTATTGAAAGTGAATTAGCACCAACAGGATTAGGAGAGCCAACATTACCGCCTGTAGGAGGAGCAATAGCCAATGCTTTAAAAGCCTTGACAGGAAAAAGAATATATAAACAACCTTTTATAAATAATCCAGATTTATTAAAAGTTCCGAATAAAACTATAATAGGTTAGGATTTTACACTTTTGTATTATATACATACAATAAACAATGACACATGAGTTAAAAAAAATAATATATGAGTATGAAAATGCTCATAAAAAAGGAATTGCGAGTGTATTAGCAACCGTAGTTGCTTTAGATGGCTCTTCTTACAGAAAACCAGGTGTAAAAATGCTTCTTTTAGAAGATGGTACAATGGTGGGAGCTGTTAGTGGTGGCTGTGTAGAAAAAGAAATTAAAAGACAGGCGTTAAATGTTTTTAAAACTAAAACAGCTGTAATGATGACTTATGATGGTCGTTATCGTTTAGGTTGCGAAGGTATATTGTATATTTTAATAGAGTCTTTTAATCCCTCAAAACACTTTGTTGAGGTGTTTAAAAGAGATATTGAGGAACGAAAATTATTTACTGTTTTGTCTTATTATGCTAAAAACACAGCAACAGATGGCTTAGGAACAATTTTCTCCTTTAAAGACGAAGTTATAGCAGTAAAAGAAAAAGCAACTATTAATTATGAATTAGAAGTTTTAGAACAAGAAATGAAACCTTGTTTTAAACTTATGATTATAGGAACGGAGCACGATGCGGTGCAATTAACATCATATGCAGCCTTAACAGGTTGGGAAGTTGTAATCGTTGCTAAATTACAAGAAGAAAAAAAACTAGCTAATTTCCCTGGAGCATCTGAATTGGTAAATACAATCCCTATAAAAACTATAGATCAGCAAACAGCTATTGTTATTATGACACATAGTTATGTTAAAGATTTAAAGTATTTACAAGTGTTAAAAGAAATAAAACCAATATATATTGGTTTGTTAGGTCCCGTAAAAAGGAGAGAGAAACTTTTAAATGAGTTGTTAGAATATAATCCAGAGATTTCAGAAGAATTTTTAGATACTATTCATGGGCCAGCAGGCTTAGATATAGGCGCAGAAACACCACAAGAAATTGCTATTTCGGTTATG
>CALHVB010000088.1 GCA_938039345.1 uncultured Sediminicola sp. | reverse complement strand
AATAGATTGGGGAATTGTTACTAAAGAATTAATTCCTGGTGAACGCAAAGAATATTTTACTACAGAGAAAGATGTACAAGAATTAGCCAGAATTGTTGCTAAGGAAAGAAGCAGAAGAGAAATAAAACCTGTTATAAAAATTTTAGAAGAAGTCTCTACTATTAAGGATGACGGTACAGAAAAAACCAGAGAACTTATAAAGCAAACCAAAGCATTACACGATTTAGCTGCAACGGCAGATAGCATGCTAAATAAAATGGTAAACCAAAAACAAAACTGGATAACTAAATCTATTTTAAAATTTGTGAAATAAAAAATTTTTAAGTCGAACTTTCAATATTTTCTGAAAGTTTAAAATAACCAATCTATGAAACTACTCATAAAATCAACAAAAGTTATAAATATAACTGCCTTATGTTTTTTATTATTAGGACCCTATGGACTTGCTATAACAGGCTTTTTACAAGTAATAGCAGCTATTCTATTTTTAATTGCTTTTCCTATAGACAAGTACATATATGTTTACTTAGTAAGTGTATGCTTATTTTTTATTTTTTGGGATATAGACTCCTTTTTCAAATGGCAAATTTTTATACCTATTGCACTAATGCTGTTTTTAACCTATATAATTCACTTTAAAAAAAATTAAATAACACTTTCAATATTTTCTGAAAGTTTAAAACTAAAAAAATATGAAATATAATATTCCAAACTGGTTAATCATTTTAGGAGGAATAGGTCAAATTTTTACTGCCCTTATATATCCTTACATACGTCATAAAGTATTTGATTGGTATACTGATGTAAAACAATTGAAACCACTAAATCAAGAAATAGCAAAAACCTATGGCAGATATATTCAAGGCTTAAATTTTTCTTTTGGTTTAATTTCTATACTCCTAACCAAAGATTTACAAAATGGCACAAGACTAGCTATAGCCATTACTGGCTTAATAGCTGCATATTGGATAGGAAAAGTAGCAACTCAAATAGCTTACTATCCAATGTATGAAATTCCCAAAAAAAAGATTTTTAGGATTGGGGGCTATTTTATGAACATGCTTTTTTGCCTATTTGCATTTGTATTTGCTTGGCTATTTGTAAATAATATAATCACATATTACAACTTCTAAATAAATGTTTTATGAAAACCACAACAATCACTTTTCAAGAAAAACAAGAGAAAACTAAACTAGAAATGGTAGATTTTTATAATGGAGCTACTGAAGATTATGAGTTCTGGAGTAAAGACTTTAATATGCATTTTGGGTATTTTAATTTATTTAAGACAAACCTGTTTAAAAGAGATACTATGCTTAATGAAATGAATAATCAGGTTTTAAAAAGATTAGAACTGTTAAAAAACAAATCGCTCTTAGCAGATTTAGGTTGCGGTATGGGTGGCTCTATGCGTTATATGCTAAAAAAGAAGAAAAACTTAGCTGCTTTCGGAATTACTTTATCAGATTTTCAAGTAAAAAAAGGAAATGAATTATTAAAAAATTATAATGGAACAATCGTAAAAGAAAATTACAACAATACATCGTTCCCCCCTGAAATGTTTAATGCTGCTATAGCTATTGAAAGTTTTTGTCATTCTGGTCACAGCGAAAAATCATTTAAAGAAGCGTACAGAATATTAAAACCTAATGGAAAATTTGTAATTGCCGATGCTTTTCTAAAAAAAGAAGAAACAGAACTTTGTTATGGGGGAAATTTAGCTTACCAAAAATTGTGTAACCATTGGAGCTTAGAAAAATTAGGAAATATAGATACTGTAACGCAACAGCTAAAAAAACAAGGATTTAAAAAAGTAATAATAGAAGACATTTCTTTTAGAGTTGCTCCATCTGTATTACACGTACCTTTTGCTATTATTGGGTTTATTTTAAAAGGAATATTAGGGTACAATTCTTTAAAACAAGAAAGTTTACACAATCTAAAAGGTTCTTTTTATGCCCTGCTTTCTGGCTTGCACATGCAGAGTTTTGGTTATTATATGATTAGCTGTACTAAATAAGTAGTTAAGCGCTTACTTATTTATAAAATATTTTATTTTATCATCACTATTCTGTGAGAGTTCTGTGATACATAATCTTTTTATTTGTAATATTCAATTATGGTACATGATAAAAAAAAATTATATTTGATTTAGTAAACACACTATGAGCAAACACCGATTAAATCCAGACACTTGGATAGATTTATATGCAGATTACCTTTTTAACTATGCTGTATCTAGAGTTAACGATGCAGAAATTGCTAAGGATTTAGTGCAAGAAACTTTCTTTGCAGGATTAAAGTCTGCAAAAAATTTTAAAGGTGATGCTGCTGAACGCACATGGCTTATTGCTATTTTAAAACGAAAAGTAATAGACCATTATAGAAAAATAAACTCAAACAAAGGTAAAGCCGAAGTTCGTATGAACTATAGTGCTGGGAGCGATTCTGAAGGAGATTGGTTAGAAGAACAAGTTGCTGACCCTTTTAGTAAACTAGAAAATAGTGCTATTGAAAATAAAGAATTAGGTTTAGCCATACAAAGTTGCCTATCTAAACTACCTAAAAAACAAAACCTAGTATTTACCATGAAAACCATTCAAGGAATAAATACAGAAGATATTTGTAATGAGTTAGATATTAACCCGTCTAACCTGTGGGTAATGATTCATAGAGCTAGAACATCTTTGATGGATTGCCTTAATCAAAATTGGTTTTAAATATGATTTCTTGTGAAAAAGCAGTACATCTCTGCAATAAAAGTCAATATAAAGAATCTACTTTATGGGAAAGAATAAAGCTTACGATTCATTTATACACCTGTAAAGTATGCTCTGCATACAGTAAAAAAAATTCGAAGCTTACGAGTTTGTGCGAACAAGCCAATATGTTTAACTTATCCGAAGCAGACAAAGCTGAAATGAAAAAAGTATTAGAAAAAGAAAAGATTAAATAAAAGAAGACAATCCCAGTATTATTATATACCATATAATTGGTATTGCTTCTACCCAAAAAGAAGCAAAATATTTTTTCTTTGCATTGCCAGTTTCTAACATTAGCATACCAAAGGTTAAGAATAGAATGCCTTTACTTAACGCATCTAAAATACTTACGTGGTCTTTTAAAAATGTGCTAAAATAAAATATAACAGTTATAAAGGCTCCAAGTATTTTAGTTTTTGTTGCTCCGTAACGCTGTGGTATTGTTCGTAGCTCTGGTGCATCATACTGTAAATCTCTTATCTCAAAAGGTATTAACAATACCAATACTAATATAAAACGTTGTATAGCTTCTACTATAACATCCCAATAAACAGTATCTTTAACTGCTACAACTGGTAAAATTACCGTTGCTCCAGACCATACCAATGCTACAATAAAAACCTTTAAACCTCCTAAACTCCTTAAATTTTTTGCTTTTGGCAAAATTGGTAATGTATACAAACCTATATATAGCACTAAACCTATAACTACAAACCATGCATTATAAGTTAAAAACCAACCATAGTATAATGCAATCATTAAAGCTATTATACTTACAAATTGTATATTTTTATGATACCTATTAGCTACTAAAATATATTTTTTTGCCTCTACTCCATATTTAATAAAATTATAACTAGCTATAGTTCCAAAGAAAAGAAAATAAGCAAGATTTTTATCCATAGGTATTTCCAATAGATAGGTAGAAATGTAGGCTAATGAATACACAGAAAAAGCTACATGTATACTTGCATCTATATAAAAATCAAAAAATCTTTTAAGTAGGTTCACCAAGTAAAAATAATAAAACTGTTTATAACATTCGTTTTTAGTTAAAAACTTTAGCTCAAGTAGCAAGGTATAACATAATAATAATATAATTTATTACTTAATTTTGCCCTTTACATTTTTATACACAAGATAACTCTTAAAATTATGAGAACAGACGTGTTTGCATCTCGCCATATTGGTATCTCTGAAAAAGACCTTCAGCACATGTTAAAAACTGTTGAAGCCGAAAATTTAGAACAACTAGTATATGAAACTTTACCAGATGATATTAGGCTTAAAAATAAGCTTAATTTATCAGAGGCAATGAGCGAACATCAGTTTTTATCTCATATAAAAACACTTTCTAATAAAAATAGTGTTTTTAAATCTTACATAGGATTAGGCTACCATGAAAGCTTAACCCCTTCTGTAATCAAAAGAAATATTTTAGAAAATCCAGGATGGTATACTGCCTATACACCATACCAAGCAGAAATTGCTCAAGGTAGACTAGAGGCCTTATTAAATTTCCAAACCATGATTTGTGACCTTACTGGAATGGAACTAGCTAATGCTTCGCTTTTAGATGAAAGTACTGCGGCAGCTGAGGCAATGAATTTACTTTTTGATATAAGAAGTCGTGAACAAAAGAAAAATAAGGTTGTAAAATTCTTTATATCAGAAGAACTTTTACCACAAACAATATCCTTATTACAAACACGTGCTATTCCTTTAGGTATAGAATTAATAATTGGTAAGCATGAAACAATAACATTAGACACTTCTTTTTTTGGAGCTTTACTACAATATCCTGGAAAACACGGCCAGGTTTACGACTATGCTTCTTTTGTAGCAACTGCAAATGAAAAAGGAATTAAAGTAGCCGTTGCTGCAGATATTTTAAGCCTTGTAACATTAACTCCTCCTGGAGAATTTGGAGCAGATGTTGTTGTGGGTACTACGCAACGTTTTGGAATTCCTCTAGGATATGGGGGACCACATGCTGCTTTTTTTGCTACAAAAGAAGCTTATAAACGTAGCATACCGGGAAGAATTATTGGCGTTACCAAAGATGTAGATGGCAAAACTGCGCTGCGCATGGCTTTACAAACACGCGAACAGCATATAAAGAGAGACAAAGCCACTTCTAATATATGTACAGCACAAGTATTATTGGCTGTTATGGCAGGTATGTACGCCGTATATCATGGACCAAAAGGCCTAGCGTATATTGCTAATAAAGTACATACTGCTACAACTACATTAGCAGCCGCTTTAAATAGATTAGGATTTAAACAAAAAAATAGCAGCTATTTTGATACTCTTTTAATTGAAGTTGAAGCTGATATATTGAAAACTACAGCAGAAAAAAATAAAATCAATTTTAATTACGTAGATAAAAACCATGTTTCTATTTCGTTAAATGAAGCTGTAGATTTAAATGAAATAAATAAAATAGTAGATTGTTTTGAGCAAGCATTTAATGTACAAGATATTACTATAACAGAATTTGTTTCTACTACTAGTATTCCTGAAAATATTCAAAGAAAAACTGCATATCTAGAAAGTCCTGTATTTAACTTGCATCATTCAGAAACAGAATTAATGCGTTATATTAAAAAATTAGAGCGCAAAGATTTAGCATTAAATCATTCTATGATTTCTTTAGGATCGTGCACCATGAAATTAAATGCGGCTTCTGAAATGCTTCCTTTAAGCTGGGAACAATGGGGAAACATTCATCCTTTTGTTCCTATTGAACAAGCCGAAGGATACCAAATAGTACTAAAAGAGTTAGAAGAGCAACTCAATTTAATTACTGGTTTTGCTGGCACCTCACTACAACCAAATTCTGGAGCTCAAGGAGAATACGCTGGTTTAATGACTATTAGAGCCTATCACGAATCTAGAAACGAACAACATAGAAATATTTGTCTTATTCCTGCTTCTGCACATGGTACCAACCCAGCATCGGCAGTAATGGCAGGCATGAAAGTTGTTGTTACAAAAACAGATGAAAAGGGAAATATAGATGTTAACGATTTAAAAGAAAAAACACTATTACACTCTAATAACTTAGCTGCTTTAATGGTAACATACCCTTCTACGCACGGGGTATACGAATCATCAATAAAAGAAATAACTAAACTTATTCATGATAATGGCGGACAAGTTTATATGGATGGTGCTAACATGAATGCCCAAGTAGGATTAACAAACCCTGCAACTATCGGTGCAGATGTGTGCCATTTAAATTTACATAAAACATTTGCAATACCACACGGAGGTGGCGGACCAGGTGTAGGTCCTATATGTGTTGCAGAACAATTAGTTCCTTTTTTGCCTGGAAACCCTGTTATAAAAACGGGAGGAGAAAAAGCAATAACTGCTATTTCTGCTGCACCATGGGGTAGCGCTTTAGCCTGTTTAATATCTTACGGATACATTAAAATGTTAGGAGAAAAAGGCTTAACACAAGCAACAACTATAGCCATCTTAAATGCTAATTACATTAAGAATAGACTTAATGGTAAGTTTGATGTGCTTTATACTGGAGAAATGGGTAGAGCTGCCCATGAAATGATTATTGATTGCAGACCATTTAAGCAAAATGGAATAGAGGTTAGTGATATTGCTAAGCGTTTAATGGATTATGGTTTTCATGCTCCTACAGTTTCTTTTCCTGTAGCTGGCACTTTAATGATAGAACCTACAGAAAGTGAAAATTTAGCAGAATTAGATCGTTTCTGTAATGCTATGATTTCTATAAGACATGAGATTGATGAAACATATTCTAATGACAGTAATAATGTTCTAAAAAATGCGCCTCATACATTAGAAATGATAACCAACGATACTTGGGATTTTCCATACAGCAGACAAAAAGCGGCATTTCCATTACCTTATGTTTTAGAAAATAAGTTTTGGCCTTCGGTAAGAAGAGTTGATGATGCCTATGGCGATCGTAATTTAATATGTACATGTACGCCTATTGAAGCTTATATGGAAGCATAGAAATAAGCTAAAAGCAATAGTTACAAGCCTTTCTTAATTACTAAGAAAGGCTTTTTATTTAAGAATAAATTAGGGACTATTTCTTGAACATCGTAATCATAACTCATCTAAATTTAAATTTTAAACTCATTATGCTATATTGTATACAACTAAACCAATATTTAAATTTATGACTATAGGTATCACAGGAACTGGTTCTTACATACCGAAAAATATAACCAAAAACGAAGATTTTTTAGAACATCATTTTTTAAATGAAGATGGATCTACTTTTAAAAATTCTAATGATGTTATTATTAAAAAATTTAAAGTAATTACGGGGATATCAGAAAGACGATATGCCTCTGATAATTTAGATACCTCTGACTTAGGTTTTTTAGCTTCTGAAAAAGCTATTGCAGCTGCTAATATTGATAAAGAAGAGTTAGACTATATTATTTTTGCTCATAATTTTGGAGATGTTTCGCATAATAAAACGCAAGGAGATACTTTACCAAGTTTAGCCACTCGTGTTAAGCACTTGTTACAAATTAAAAATCCAAAATGCGTAGCCTACGATTTATTATTTGGATGCCCTGGTTGGGTAGAAGGTATTATACAAGCTAATGCTTTTATTAAAAGTGGTATTGCTAAAAAATGTCTTGTAATTGGTGCAGAAACCCTATCTAGAGTAGTAGACAAAAATGATAGAGATAGTATGATTTTCTCTGATGGTGCAGGAGCTGTTATTGTAGAAGAAAATCCTGGTTCTGGAGAAATTCTTGGTCATAATTCTGCTACCTATGCTAACGAAGAAGCCAATTATCTTTTCTTTGGAGAAGGCTACAATACAAACAATAAAAAAGATACACGGTATATAAAAATGCTTGGCAGAAAAATATATGAGTTCGCAATTACTAATGTACCTAAAGCTATGGCAGATTGTATCGATAATTGCAACGTAGCTATTTCTAAGGTAAAAAAGATATTTATTCATCAAGCAAATGAAAAAATGGACCAAGCTATTGTAGCTCGTTTTTACAAGCTATATAATTTAGAAATGCCAGAAAATATAATGCCAATGAATATTAATAAACTAGGCAATAGTTCTGTAGCAACGGTACCTACTTTATTTGATATGGTAAAAAGAGGCGAAATAGAAAACCACCGTCTAAATAAAGGAGACATTATTATATTTGCTAGTGTAGGAGCAGGTATGAACATTAATGCTATCGCATATAAATATTAAAATGTACGAAAATAATTTCCCGAATAAACGTTTTAAAAACACGTTAAATTTTATTCAAAAACACATTTCTAACAAAGAAACCATATTAGATTTAGGAGTAGAAAATCCTTTTTCTAAAATAATGGTATCTGAAGGTTATAAAGTAACCAATACAAAGGGAGAAGACTTAGATATAGATTTTTCTTCTGTTACTAATGCTAAGGAAGATGTGGTTACTGCTTTAGAAATTTTTGAACATCTTATTGCTCCTTATAATATTTTAAAAGAAATTAAGGCAGATAAACTTATTACTAGCATTCCTTTACGCCTATGGTTTTCTCCTGCGTATAAAAGCAAAACAGACCCCTGGGACAGGCATTATCATGAGTTCGAAGATTGGCAGTTTAATTGGCTTCTAGAAAAAGCGGGTTGGGAAATAAAAGATACTGCTAAATGGACAAACCCTGTAAAAAAAATAGGATTCAGACCCTTATTAAGGCTTTTTACAAACAGGTATTATATTGTTTACGCTGAGCGAAAAAAATGAAAAGACGAGATTTTATACAAAAAACAGTTATTAGTTCTACAGCAATAGCAATAACTTCAAATAGCTTCGCTACAATATTAAAAAAACAAAACTTTGATTTTATGACATCAACACATCCAAACCAAACATTAATTCATGATTTTTTCACCGCTTACGGTAATAATGATTTAGAAGGTATAAAAAAAGTAATCGCTGAAGATATTAAATGGCATATCCCTGGAAACCATCCTTTAAGTGGTACTAAAACAGGGATAGAAGATGTTTTAGCTTTTTTTAAAAAACTTAATAAAGCTTCATTTAAAGCTGAACCGATTATTATGGGGGTAAATGATAATTATGTAATTGATTGTCATAGAAATTGGAGCAATATTGAAGGTGAGGAAAATTTAGATGCTATGTCTTGTTTACTTTGGAAAATTGAAAACAACAAAATTACCGAAGTTCATAACTTCCCTCAAGACCAGCATATTGTTGATGCTTTTTTTACAAAATTATATAACTAACCTATAACAATTTTTAAAGCAAGTCTAAAATCATATTTTCGACTTGCTTACTATCCCATTTCGTATCAAT
>CALHVB010000087.1 GCA_938039345.1 uncultured Sediminicola sp. | reverse complement strand
TATTGTAGAATCTGCTTTAAACCCTAAAGCAAAGTCTAGAGTAGGTGCTACAGGTCTTTGGCAATTTATGTATGGTACAGGTAAAATGTACGATTTAGAAGTAAGTAGCTATGTAGATGAAAGAAGCGATCCAATTGCAGCAACAAAAGCAGCATGTGAATATTTATCTAAATTGTATTCGCTCTATAACGATTGGGATTTAGCACTAGCAGCGTATAATTCTGGGCCAGGAAACGTAAATAAAGCCATAAGAAGATCCGGAGGGTATAAAAATTATTGGAATATAAGACCGTTTTTACCAAGAGAAACAGCAGGGTACTTGCCCGCTTTTTTAGCTACTATGTATATGTTAGAGTATGCAGAGGAGCATGGTATTAAAACAAAAAAAGCGCCACATCCTTATTTTGAAACAGATACAATACGAGTTAAACAAACCATTACTTTTAGTCAAATATCTAAATTAACAGCTGTTTCCGATGAGGAATTAAAAGTATTGAACCCTTCTTATAAATTAGATATAATCCCTTTTGTAGAAGGTAAAAACTATGTTTTAAGGTTACCTAAAGAAGCTTTAGGGAAATTTGTAGCCAATGAAAAAGCGATATATGCTTTTGTACAAAAAGAATTAAAAACAAAGGAAAAGCCATTGCCAAAATTGGTAAAAGCACAAGACCAAATACGATACAAAGTAAAAAGTGGCGATTTTTTAGGAAAAATAGCAGAACGTTATGGTGTGCGTGTTAGCGATTTAAAAAGATGGAATGGTCTTAGAAATAATAATTTAAGAATAGGGCAACGCCTAACTATTTTCTCTAGAAAGCCAGTAACTAGGACTACTAATACTACAACTAAAAAGAAATCAGAAGTAGTTATAAAACCAGGAACAAAGGTACATGTGGTAAAGAGTGGAGACTCTTTATGGACTATTTCTAGGCAATACCCTGGAATTAGTATTGAAAATTTACGAGAATGGAACGATATTAGTGGTAACAATTTAAAACCAGGAACAAAACTAAAATTGTGTCGTTGTTAATTAATGTTTAAAATGATAGTATGAAAAAAATAGGATTATTTATTGCAGTACTTTTTTTAACTATTTCTTCTTGTAAAGAAAATAAAGAAGTAGACTATAAACCAGTATCCATAGGAGCTATTAATTCTCTAACCTTAGTAATTGATAATGATTTATGGAAAGGTAAAGTAGGCGATAAAATAAGAGAGCATTTTGCAGCTCCCACATTAGGGCTTTCTTGGGAAGAGCCTTTATTTACCATAAATCAGTTGCCCGCTAAAGTTTTTACAGGAACCATTCGTCAAACACGATCATTATTATATGTACAAAAAGACACTCTAAATATAGGTCATGTAAAAACAGATTTATATGCAAAGCCACAAAAGGTAGGTGTTATAAAAGGAAGAACAGACGAAGAAATTATTGCTAATATAGATGCTAAAGCAGATGAAATTATAAAAGCTTTTAAATCATTAGAAATAGCAGAAGCACAAAAGCGGTTTTTAAGGTCTTTAAATAAAGAAAAAGCATTAGAAAAAAATTTAGGAATTACGTTAAACTTACCTTCAGTATATAAAGTAGGTAGAGAAGAAGATAATTTTGTATGGATAGATAGGCAAATACCTAAAGGAAATATGAATGTTATAGCTTACAGCATGCCAGCAGATAACTTTAAGAACGATGCTACTTTTGTAAAAGATATTATTAGAATGAGAGATTCTACAGGGCAAGCATTTATCCCAGGTTCAGATGAAGGCTCTTATATGATAACAGAAAAAGCTTTTGCACCTTATGTTTTCCCTGCCGAAATTGGTGGTAAAAAAGCAGTTGAGGTTCGTGGTATATGGGAAATGCACGGATACCCAATGGCAGGCCCTTTTTTAACTTATATTATTAACGATAAAGAAAAGAATAGAAAAATAGTAATCGAAGGTTTTGTTTTTGCTCCCTCTACAGCAAAAAGAGACTATATGTTTGAGTTAGAAGCTATTTTAAAAACCATTAAGTTTAAAGAATAGTTTTTAAATTAATATTACATAAATATAAAAGCGCCCATTTAAGGCGCTTTTTTTATTCTTCTAGGTAAATTGTTAGGTTAATCGAAAGCGAAACCTGTAGCAACTCTAAAAATAAAAGCATAGAGTACTATAACAAAGCTAATAAAACATATCCAAGCGAATATTTTAAAAAACGACTTAATAAAGAAATGGTTTATGGTTTTAAACGCTTGTAAATAAAGTTCTTTTAAAAGTAATATACTTTTCATAACAGTAGGTTTTAGGTTGTTTGATTTGATGTTTTAATTATTTATATAACTCATAATCTGTATGTTACGTACATTTTTAGTTGTTTTTGTTGTGTAAAGACTTTACTTTGTTGTGAACAGATATATTTATTAGCTATTATTCAATAGTTTAATTATTTAATGTAAACTAATAACCTTTTTAATTTTCCATTCACCGCTTTTATTGCTCCAAATCATAATAAATTTAAAAGGGATGGACTCTGCATCTGGTTCTTGGCTATTAACAAATTTATGAAACCCTATTTCTACGGCACCATAATCGCTGATAGGATACACCTCAACACTTTCTTTTATTAATTCTCTTTTTACCTTACCACAAATGTATTTTTTGGTGCTGTTTAGGATGTCTTTCTTTGATGTCATATAGCCACCTTTATCATGAAAAAACTCAATATTATCAGCATATATATTAGCCTGTTTATCTAAATCATAACTATTATAGGCATCAAAAAAATCCAAATCCATTTTAAGTATGTCATCATATAATTTTTCATTTACAGGCTCATATGCTCTTATTTCATTAGAAACTTTAACTTCCGGATTTGTTTTCTTTCCCATTTCAATCTCCATAATTTCTTCACCATACTTGCCCAAATATTGAGTTAAAATTTTATCGTATGCTTTATAACCATTATCTGCATTTGTAAATATCACAACTCCCTTTTTAGTTTTAGGAAGCATAACCATCAAGGCACTTACT
>CALHVB010000086.1 GCA_938039345.1 uncultured Sediminicola sp. | reverse complement strand
CCTGGTCTTGGTGGCCTAGATATATTTGCGACGCCAATAAATGAAGAATATGCTCCAATACAGAATGTTGGTATGCCCATTAATAGTGAAAAAGACGATTTCTCTTTTATCATTAATGAAAATACAAGAGTGGGGTATTTTGCTTCTAATCGTTCAGGAGGTATAGGTAGCGATGATATTTATAGCTTCAGAGAAAATACACCATTAGACTTTACATGCCATATTAAAGTAGCAGGTATTGTAAAAGATAAAAAAACTGGAGCTTTATTACCAAATGCTAATATTGTAATACTAGACAAACAAGGAGAAACTATTGCTAAAACAATATCTAATTCTAAAGGAGAGTTTAATACAGATGGCTATTGTAAAAATGAAACCTTTAAAGTTATTGCTTCATTACATGATTATAACGATGGAGATACAACATTTACCGTTGTAGATGCTAAGAATGTTTCTGATGTAGAAGTTTTACTAGCTTCCAACATACAAGAAGCTAGTATAGGCACAGATTTAGCACAATCCTTAAACTTAGAACCTATTTACTTTGACTTTGATAAATCTTTTATTAGAGCACATTCTAAAGTTGTAATGGAGAAAGTGGTAGCTTATATGAAACAATATCCAGAAGCAAAAATTGATGTTCGCTCACATACAGATGCTCGTGGTAATGATAATTATAATTTAGCTTTATCAGACAAAAGAGCAAAAGCAACTATTGAATATTTAATTTCTCAAGGAATTGATGCTTCTAGAATTTCTGGCAAAGGATATGGAGAAAAACAATTAATAAATAATTGTGATAATGGCTCTAATTGTAGCCAAGAACAACACCAGTTAAATCGTAGATCAGAATTTATTGTAATTAAATAAACATATAATACAGAAAATAAACAAGGGATAAACTCACTAGATATTGATCTAAAAATATAATTTAAATACTTGATTATCGAGTAAAAAGGGAAAACAAATGTTTTCCCTTTTTGTATTAAAAAATCGTCCTTTTAATTTTTATGGTAAGTATCAAAAATTAAATATCTAAATATCATTTATTCACATATTAAATAAAAGAGTGGTAATTTTGTATTCTCATTCTTTTCTCCATGCAAAAACATTTCAGAAAAATTGCAAAAATATCATTAATTCTAGTTTATTTAGTAATTGTCGCTGGTGCTGTTGTTCGTATGACAGGTAGTGGTATGGGATGCCCAGATTGGCCAAAATGTTTTGGATATTATATTCCTCCCACAGATGCTTCTGAATTGCAATGGCAACCTAATCGTAGTTTTGAAAGTGGACAAGTAATTATTGTAAACGAGACATTACAAGTTGCTACTAAAAACTTTACCACAACAGATATTTTTAATAAAAATAATTGGGAGCCCTACACGAAGCATAACTACGCTATTTTTAATGTATGGCATACCTGGATAGAATATATTAATAGACTCTTTGGAGCATTAGCAGGTTTTGCAACATTATTACTTGCGGTAGCTTCTTTTGGCTATTGGAAGAAAAAAAAATCTATCACTATTTTATCATGGATAGTAGTATTTTCTATGGGCTTTCAGGCTTGGCTTGGGGCAACCGTTGTCTATTCTGTTTTAGAGCCTGTAAAAATAACAGTACATATGGTCATGGCTTTAGTTATTCTTGCCATGTTATTATACATTATTTTTAGTACCAGAAGTAAAAATCATCAATTTAAATACAACAAAACAACTTCTTTATTTATAATGCTGGCATTAGGTTTAACCTTAATTCAAGTAGTATTAGGTACCCAAGTAAGACAATTTGTAGACCACCAAATAGATAGTGTTGGCGAGCATAATAAACATTTATGGCTACAAAATCCTAGCTTGCAATTTTATTTTCATAGATCTTTTTCTATACTAATAATCCTTATAAATGGTTTTATTGCTTATCGTATAAATAAATTAAACTTAGGTTATTCTAAAATAAAATGGGTTTTACTCTTAATTGTATTAGAAGGCCTTTCTGGTATAATAATGTATTATGCTGATTTTCCATTTACGAGTCAACCCATACATTTAATATTAGCCTCTCTACTATTCTGTGTTCAATTCTATTTAGTATTAGAGAGCTTAAAAGTTAATAATAGTCCTAAAACTTTGTAACTTTGTATATCCAAAAAAAAGAATTTTATGATTTATAAAATTAGGATAATACTCGATGCTGAAGATGATATCTTTAGAGATATAGAGATAGAAGCAAGCAATACTTTAGAAGACTTTCATAACGCCATAACACAAGCTTTTGGTTTTTTAGGCAATGAAATGGCTTCTTTTTACACCTGCGACGAAGAATGGAACCAAGACCAAGAAATTGCGCTATTTGATATGAGCGAAAATGGTTCTGATGTACAATTAATGAACGAAACTTTTTTAGAAGATATTTTATCAAAAGATAAAACTAAACTAATTTACGTATACGATTTCTTTAATATGTGGACCTTCTTTGTAGAACTAGCCGATATTGTTGCTAAAGAAGATGGACGTTCTTACCCTAACACCTTGTTTAGTTTTGGTGAGCTTCCAGATTCCCCACCAGAAAAAAAGTTTGAAGCGGAAGATAACAATGCTTTTGATGGTGATATATTAGATAATTACGAAGATTTAGATTTTGACGAGAATTGGAACTAACCAATACTTAAGTTAATTAACATAAAACATTTTACTGCTAAATGATAAACCTGTACGCTACCCAAATAGAAAGTATCTCTTTACATAGAGTTGGAAATAAGAATAAGAACGAAAACCTATTCTTAACATCGCAACCCCATGCCCTAAACGATGAAACAACTGGTTTACTTAAAGAATATTTTTTTAAACCGTTTAGAGAAAAAGAAGAAAACTATTTTAAATTCACTAACGAAGTAGACGTAGAGTTTAATGAATTATACAAAATAGCTACAGAAATTTTTAATGAGCCTTCTAGTGTACACGCAAATTCTAAAAAAATAGCTACGCATTTATTTGAGCAATCTAACCATCCGCATATTAAAAGTGGTGAAATATATGTAGCTTATTTATCTGGTTTATTGTTAGATAATGTAAAAGTAGATGCCGTTGGAATTTTTAAAAGTGAATTAAAACACGATTTTCTTCAGTTTGAAGAAAAAGAAGATATCATAGAAATTTTAGTGCAACAAGGTATAAATATTAATAAGTTAGATAAGGGTTGTTTAATTTTTAACACCAATAAAGAAGAAGGCTACAAGGTACTTTCTGTAGACAGTAATCGTTACGACACAAAATATTGGTTAGAAGATTTCCTTGGAGTAGATCCATTATCTGATGATAATTTTAAAACCAAAAACTATTTAAAATTCTGCCAGAATTTTGCAAAAGATGTGGTACTACCTGCCGAAGATAAACAACAAGAAGTATTGTTTATGAACAGGGCCGTAAACCACTTTGCTATGAATGATGAGTTTGAAGAAACAAATTTTTTAAACGATGTCATAGAAAACCCTGCCTTAATACCAGAGTTTAAACATTACAAAGTAGAAAAAGGCCCTAAGTATAGCATTGAAGATGTTTCCGATTTTGACATTGCTAATAAAGCAGTGTCTGAAGCGCGTAAGAAAATTAAAAATGTTATAGAACTAGATACTAACATTCAAATAAAAATGGACTTTATTAATCCTGAATCCGCAGAGAAATTTGTAGAAAAAGGATGGGACGAAGAAAAACAAATGTATTACTACCTCGTTTATTTTAATAAAGAACAGAAGAGCTAAGTATTTTGTTATTTGTATATATTATTATAGTTAAGAGTAATTCATCAATACACTACAATACTTAGTCGAACAGACTAAATGATATAACAATAAGAAAACGTTATAACTTTTATGTATGTAGTACTTGAGCCCACACTCATGATTACTTTTTTTGACGTCATACAAATTTTTGGAGTATTAAATCTTTCTGAAATAAAAAGAGGTTGTTTAATAATAACAACCTCTTTTACTTATTCTTATAAAATTATAAATTCTCTACTTTTTTATTAGTTGTTTTTGATAAACATTACCTAAAACATCTTTAGCTACCATAAAATACGAACCTGATTGTAAATAAGTTAAAGGCATAACATACTCGCCCCCATCTTTTACCTCTGCAGGGTTAAACCTGTGGACTAATTTACCACTAGTATCATAAAGTAATATCTCCT
>CALHVB010000085.1 GCA_938039345.1 uncultured Sediminicola sp. | reverse complement strand
CTTTTTCTTGTATATTCTAATATTATATTAAACCAGTGCTTTTTGTGTCATTAAAGCTGGTTGGTCTACTCCAATTAATTTAAGTATAGTAGGGGCTATATCTCCTAAAACACCATCTTCGATAGTTTTAAGTTCATTATCTACTAAAATTAAAGGAACAGGGTTTGTTGTATGTGCTGTATTTGGAGACCCATCAGGATTAATCATAGTATCACAATTTCCGTGATCTGCAATTACAAGTGTAGAATATCCGTTTTCTAACCCAGCAGTTATTACAGCTTCTGCACATGTGTCAACTGTTTCACAAGCTTTAATAGCAGCATTCATATCTCCTGTATGCCCAACCATATCTGGATTTGCAAAATTTAAGCAAACAAAATCGGTCTTTCCTTTTTTTAATTCAGGAACAATAGCATCTTTTATTTCAAAAGCACTCATTTCTGGTTTTAAATCGTATGTTGCTACTTTTGGCGAAGGACATAGAATACGTTCTTCTCCTTCGTAAGGAACTTCTCTTCCTCCGTTAAAAAAGAAAGTTACATGCGGGTATTTTTCTGTTTCAGCAATACGAATTTGTTTTTTACCCGCTTTAGCAAGTGTTTCTCCAAGTGTATCGCTAATATTTTCTTTATTATAAATAATATTTATTCCTTTAAACATGTCGCCATAATTAGTCATGGTAACAAAGTTTAGGTCTAACTTTTTCATATCATGTTCTGGCATATCTTCATGATACAATACTTGTGTTAGTTCTCTACCACGATCTGTTCTAAAGTTAAAGAAGATAACTACATCATCTTTTTCAATTTTAGCTGTTGGGTTTCCATTAGCATCAGTTGCTACAATTGGTTTTATAAACTCATCTGTAACTCCATCATCATAATTTTTTTGAATAAGACCTGCAACGTCTGCAGTTTTTTCTCCAGTATTATGCACTAATAAGTCGTATGTTAATTTAACACGTTCCCATCTTTTATCTCTGTCCATTGCATAATACCTACCTATTACAGTAGCTAATTTTGCTTTTTTATTGGCACAATAATTATTTATATCCTCTACAAAACTTTTTCCACTTTTGGGGTCTACATCTCTACCATCTGTAAAAGCATGTAAATATGTTTTTTCTAAACCGTATGCTTCACTAGCATCTATAAGCCCTTTTATATGTGAGATATGAGAATGTACTCCACCATCACTTAATAAGCCTAATAAATGCACTGCTTTATTGTTTTCTTTTGCATAATAAAAAGCATCTTTTAATACTTTTTCATCTTTTAAAGTGTCTTCTTTTAATGCTAGGTTTATTTTAGCTAAATCTTGATATACAATTCTACCAGCACCTAAATTCATATGACCTACTTCACTGTTTCCCATTTGCCCTTCTGGTAAACCAACGTTCATACCATCTGTTAAAAGGTTTGCATTAGGGTATTTTGTGTATAGAGAATCTATAAATGGTGTCTTTGCGTTTTCTATTGCCGATATTTTAGGGTCTGGAGATTTTCCCCAGCCGTCTAAAATCATAAGTATCACTTTTTTATTCATTGTATATGTCTTAGTAATCTAATTGCAAAAATAGGTTGATTTCCCAAGTATTTATCTACCTTTTACTATCTTTTTTTAATTTTTCACATACTGTTTAAAGGTTGTTTCAAATTAAACGCAGGAAAAAACTATTTGTTAAAGTTTTGTTATATAAGTGTTAGTACTGAAACAATTATGATTGTTGGTCGTCTCTTAGTTATAAATCAAAAAACAATAATCATGAAAAAAACATTCTTAATTGTAGCCGTTGCCTCTTTATTATCTGTAGCAAATGTAAAAGCAAATGAAATTAAAACTCAAAGCAATAATTTTGATACCGAAATTGTTGATATTAAAACATTAGCCGTTAGTCCTTTTTGTAAGGCAATAATGCAAGGAGATATTGATACTGTTCGAAAATTAATAAACTTGGGAGAAAATGTAAATAAAAAGTCTTTAGGTATGACTCCAGCTATTTTTGCTGCTCGTTACAATAAAGTAGAGATTTTAAAATTATTAGTAGAAAAAGGAGCTAATTTAAAAATGAAAAGTGATAAAGGTATTACTGTTATGAAACAAGCTAAGTTATCTAATGCTAAAGAAGTTATAACATATTTAAAGTCTTTATCGTAACTAAATAATTTTTATACTATTTAAAATCCCCATGAATATACATTCATGGGGATTTTTTCTACTCTCATATAGTGTTCAAGTAAAAAGAGTAATGTGGATTTTAAAAATTAAATCCAGTAAAAGCTCTGTATACAAATGCATACAATGCTAAAGATAGCATTAATACACAAAATATTGAATAAAATTGCAAAATTTTCACGGCTAATCTAGGTCTGCAGTTCTCAAATGCACCTAGATAAAGGTTTTTAAAGTGTGTAATTGTTCCCATATAGTCTCTTTGTTTAAATGATTGTTTTTAATCATAGCTATAGGCTAGTAGGTTGGTAACAAATACTTTATAAGACTGTGGGTACAACAAATGTATATATTTATTGTGCAGTTAACCCACTTTTTTTTATTTTTTAGACGAACGGTAATAAATTAGGAAGTAATACTCTTTATTTTAACTTTCTCCTCTATATTTTTTTATGGCTTCTTTTATTTTCTCAATTCTATTTTCTGGGTCTGGATGAGAGCTTTGGAATTCTGGAACTCTATTGGGACCAGCGGCAGCCTTTAAAATTTGCATAACCTTAATCATCTCATAAGGGTCATATCCAGACTGTATCATAAATAAAACACCTAATTCATCACTTTCTAGCTCATCGCCTCTACCATTTTTTAATAAAGTATTTTGCCCAATACCGTTTATAAGTCCGCCTGCGTCTGCACCAACAGATGCTCCCATAGAAATGGTCTTCCAAAAATTACTATCTGCAATTCTTTCAGCCGAATGCCTACCTATAACATGTCCTATTTCATGACCTAAAACACCTGCTAATTGTGCTTCGGTAAGTTGTGAGAATAATGCATAGGTAATAAATATTTGTCCGCCAGGTAATGCAAAAGCATTTATAGTTCTATCATCGGCTAATAAATGAAACTCGTATCTGTATGGTGTATCTCTTGCCATACTGTTTTGTACTAGTTTATTACCAACGGCATCTACTAATGCCTGCATACGTTCATCTGGATATAAACCTCCGTGTTGTTGTGCCATTTGAGGAGCACTTTGTATACCAATCGCAATTTCTTGCTCGGACGTCATATTAATATTCTGTACTCTTTTAGTATATGGATTTTCTTCTTTGTTATTACAACGTTGAATAAAGGCAAAAGCGACAATAGCTAATCCTATAAAAATTCTAATTTTCCAACTTCCTCTTTTCATAACATAAAATCTTCAATATAAACGAGTTCAAAGTACGAAAAAAAATATTATAGTAACTCAGGGTTTATGTCTAAAATGTTATTAACAATATAACTTTTAAGAAAGCCAGAAGTAAAATATTCACTACCAATAATGTCTTCTTCTAGTAGTAAGCGTACTATATTTTTTCTCCTGAATGTTTTTAGCATTGGTTTAGAAATAGGAGCATAACTATAGTGCCATGGCTCATATTTAAACCCTTTCCTTTTAGGGTTATTGGTGTAGACTAAGTAAAAACCATACTTTGATGCATTTTTATCCATCCAATCCTTAAATTCTTTGAAAGGTCCTCCTTCTTCAAATTTTTCAGGTACTAAAACATCACCTTTTACTTTTTTATACCCATCAATTAAATCAATATCTGTTCCCCAATGATGTCTACTGGTTCCGGGGATGGTAGAATATTCAATTATTTTATCCATAGCATCATCTGGCGACATATTTAATTCTTCGGTATATTTTAAATATTTACGTTCCCATATACCTTCTTGCCTGTAAAAATCTCTGTAGCTAGAGACTACTTTTATAGCTACACCATCTATATAAGCCGCTTTTTTCATTTCCATAAAAGCATCATAAGCTTCTTTTCTAAGATTTATCCCTTCTCCATATAGTTTAATGTTTTCATCTTTCCCCATTAATTCTGATATGGAATATTGGGTATCCTTTTCTTGAGATATTACTATGTTAGAGATTAAGATTAGAACTAAATAAAAAAAAGAGCTCTTTTTTATAAATGATTTTCTTTTCATGAGATTTAAATTAATTTTTTAAACATTACATAATGTTCACCAACATCTAGTACTTCAAAAACGTTGCCAATTTTATTATAGTCTAATTTTTTATAAAATTCTACTGCTTTTATTCTAGCATTCATCCATAGAAT
>CALHVB010000084.1 GCA_938039345.1 uncultured Sediminicola sp. | reverse complement strand
CATGTTTTTATTAAAATCTATTCTAGGAACAGCTAATCCAGGTTTACGACTTTTATTTATTTTAGAGAAAAAGCTTTTTAAAGATTTAGGTTCCTTTATAATTTGTATTTCTGGTATATTAATATTGCTGTAATTATCTTTTATTAGTAATGTAAGTTCACTATCGCCAGCATCTAATGTATTACTTATATTTTTTTTCTGTGCATTACAGGAAAATAAAAGTAGGCTAAAAAAAACAAGAATTATATTTCTCATATACTAATGAACGTTTTTAAACCTATATTCAAATGCCTTTTCATATACTTTTTCATATAAAGGTAATATTTTTAAAATATCAAACCTATATGCATTTTCTTCAGCATTTTTCTTAAAAGCACTTAGCAAGCTTTCGTCTTTTAAAATTTTTAATGCATTAGCAGCCATTTCTTCTACATCCCCAACCTCGCTTAAAAAACCTGTAACACCCTGAATATTTACTTCTGGTATACCTCCTGCATTAGAAGACACTACTGGTGTTCTATTTATCATGGCTTCTAAAGCAGCCAAACCAAAACTTTCTGTTTTAGAAGGCAGCAAAAACAAATCTGAAAAGCATAAAATTTTATCTATTTGATTACTGTTTCCTAAAAACAATACTTTATCCGTAATTCCTAATTTCTCGCAAAAATTCTCTGCATTCTCTCTTTCTGGTCCATCACCTACCATTAAAAGCTTCGCAGGTGTTTCTTTCTGAATTAAATTAAAAACTTTTATAACATCTGGAATACGTTTTACTTTTCTAAAATTACTAATATGAGTAATTATTTTCTCATTCTCATCTGCCATTAAAGTACGTTGGCAATCTGTAAATCCTGTGCGATATTTACTCTTATCTATAAAATTAGGAATTACTTCTATTTCTTTTTCTATGTTAAATAAATTTAAAGTAGACGCTTTTAAATTTTCAGAAACAGAAGTTACTATATCGGACTTATTAATACTAAAATTAACCGCTGGTTTATAAAATGGATGTTTACCTACTAATGTAATATCTGTACCATGTAATGTAGTTATCATTGGAATAAATATACCTTCTTCTTGCAACATCTTTTTAGCCATATAGCCTGCATATGCATGTGGTATTGCATAATGAACATGTAATACATCTATTTTATGCATTCTTATAGTATCTACTAATTTACTAGATAATGCTAAATCATATGGTTGATGCTGAAATAATGGGTATTCGGGTACATGCACTTCATGAAAATGAACATTGTTATTCAGCTGCTCTAATCGTACTGGTTGCTTGTAGGTTACAAAATGTATTTCATGACCTCTATTAGATAGGGCTATTCCTAATTCTGTTGCCACAACACCACTACCTCCAAAAGTTGGATAACATACAATTGCTATTTTCATCTACTTCTTTTTACCATTGAGATAACCAATGATTATTATTAAATTTTACAGCCTTTTAGTCTTATGTAAACTTGCATCCTTTCAGCTATAGCAAAATTAATGTTTAATTTATTATAGCATCATAAATTGCTTGCTGAATCCTTGTTCTTAAACCAGATTTAACTAAAAGCGTATTAGATGCGGACGGATATGTTCTATTAGACAAAAAAACATATACTATTTCCTTGTCTGGGTCTGCCCATGTATAAGTACCGGTAAAACCACTATGCCCAAAACTTTTTCTAGATAAACAACCACATGTAGGTCCGCTATCTTTTAATTGAGGCTTATCAAAACCTACGCCTCTCCTTACTCCTTTATCGCAAAAATAGCAGGTGTTAAATTTTTTTATAGTTCTAGATTTAAAATAGGTTTTGCCACCATAATATCCACCTTGCAAATACATCTGCATTATTTTAGCAACATCGTTTGCATTACTAAAAAGTCCTGCATGTCCGCCTACTCCATTTTGCATAGCAGCACCCATATCATGCACATAACCTTGCACCCTATCGTATCTATAATAATTGTCTTCTTCTGAAGGAACAATAGTATTTAATGAAAATTTATTTAGCGGATTATAACTTGTATTATTTGCTCCTATATTTCTATACAGAAAATTATTCGCTAATTTATCTAATCTAGAATTATAAGTATCTTCTATATGTTTTTTAAATACATAATAAGCTACATCACTATACCTATAGCGATTAGATTTTAACTCTTGCCTACCAATTCTATTATATATAGAATCTTTGTATGCATCTGCTAAATATAATTTATCTGTTACTTTTATAGAGTAACCACCTGTTTTAGTTGTTCTATAAAATTCTGACGATGGTCTTCTTTTTTTATTTAAAGTACTTGCATAAAAAGCTATCCATGCGGGTAATCTTCCATAATGAGATAAAGCTTTTAATACCGTTACATCTTTTAATTCTGATTCTTTGTAAGCAGGAATCATATCACTAAATGTTGTATTTAATGCTATTTTCTTTTCCTCCTCCATCTTCATTACCATCGGTAGTGTTGCTAATATTTTTGTTACTGATGCTAAATCATATATATGCTCCGTAGTTATTTTCTCTTTTGAAGTATAGGTTGGTTTCCCAAAGCCTTTATTATAAATTACTTTCCCTTTTCTTGCTATTAATACTTGGGCACCAGGAAACATTAAAGAATCTATCCCTATTTGCACCAAAGTATCTACTGTTTTTAATTTCTCTGAACTTAGTCCTACTCGCTCTGGAAAACTATAGCCTAGCCTTTTTATAGATTTTAAATTAATAGCCTTATTAACCTTAATATCAGAATTAATACTTACTGGCAACACTCCTTTAGAAGCTATTGCTCCAAAAATTGCTTGAGCTGCTTTTTGTTGCCCTATTTTACTATTCTGATAACCAAGCATAACTGCATCAATATTATCAAAAGAAGGAACATCTAATAGCGCATAGGGTTTTGCAAAAACAGTTAATATTAAATTAGAACTTCTGTCATTAGCCAATTCCTGAAGCCATAGTAACTCTTTTTTTGAAAACTTATAAGATTTCCATGGACTATCATTACTCTTGTGATAACCAACAATAATAAGATTATGTGCTGTTGTTTTTTTACCTATAGTTGCAAAATCTTCTCCCTTAATTTCTGTAACCGAAGCATATTTTTTTAACTCATTAACAAAAGGAGCATTATCTGCATCACCTAATTTTACATAAGCAATTTTTTTATTTTTAAGTTTTGCTACTGGTAATAATGAAAATTTATTCTTAACAATAGTAAGTGCATTTTCTATAGCCTCTTCATATATTAAATCGTTTTCTAACGAGTTTAAATCTGCATATAAATTTTTCTCCTCTACAGACTTATATTGGTGAAGCCCTGCTTTATATTTTGCTTGAAGTATTTTTTTTACAGAATAGGATAAACGTTCGTCTGTAATAATACCATAATTATAGGCTTCTAAAATCTTTTCTTTTGCTTTTACTATATCTTTAGGCATCAATAAAATATCATTTCCCGCTAAAAAAGCAGCTAACTCAGCATCTCCTTCTTCATCTATATTAGCAACGCCTTTCATATTTAGTGCATCTGTAAATACTAAACCTTTATACTTTAATTGATTTTTTAACAAGTTTGTGATTATTTTTTCCGATAAAGATGATGGATAACCAAGCTTAGTTTCTAAACTAGGAATACTTAAATGGGCTACCATTATACTTGTAAGCCCTTCTTTTATAAGCTTTTTATACGGATATAATTCTACACTATCTATACGCTGTTCTGTAAAATTAATAATGGGTAAAGCTAAATGTGAATCTACAGCTGTATCTCCATGTCCAGGAAAATGTTTTCCACTAGATAAAATACCTGCTTTATGCATTCCTTTTATAAATGCAATACCTTTTTGAGCAACATTCTCTTTATCTTCTCCAAAAGAACGATTTCCTATAATTGGATTATTAGGGTTAGTGTTAATATCTAAAACGGGGGCAAAATTTATATGTACTCCCATTCTTTTAGCATGAAGCCCTATTTGGTAACCTACTTTCTCTACTATAGAATTATCTTTAATAGCCCCTAAAGTCATATTCCAAGGAAAAGCATAGGTAGAATCTAACCGCATAGCCAATCCCCATTCCGCATCCATACCTATTAACAAAGGTGTTTTTGATGCTGATTGATATTCATTTGTAAGTTTAGCTTGGCGTACCGGACCTCCTTTAGAAAAAATAACCCCTCCAATATTATAATCCTTTATATAAGTTTTTATTTTATTGGTTCCTGCTTTTGTTTCATTAGAACCAACACTAACCATAAACAACTGCCCAATTTTTTCTTCTAAAGACATTGTATCGTAAACAGTATTCACCCATTTTTCTTGAGCCACACTATCACTAACAACCAATGGGTTAGATTGTGTTCTGGCATATAAGGCAATAAAGAAGAAAAGGAAAAAGGAATATAAACGCATAAAATTTATGAAATCAACTATTAAATCTATTTGTAATAAGTTAATACAAATAGAATGCCAAAATAAAACGCTAGTTTTTTAATATTGACTTTAAACAATCATAAAACGACCATGCCAGCTTTCTTCTGCAGGCACTTCCCAATGGTTTAAATACTCTTGCTTATTGGTTACCAAATTATTAAAAACAATTGTTTTTTTAGAAACAGACTTATTTTTAGCCATCTTTTTAAAATCTATTAATGTTTTATAAGCCACAAAATCTCCTTGCTTATAAGAGACATTCATTTTATCTAATAAATCAATATTATATTTCTTTTCTAAATCTTGAATAAAACGAACCGATGCATCTATAGAACAACCAGAAGCTCCTATAATAGTTTGATCTATTGCTATTGTAATAAACCTATTATATTTTATATCATAACCTGCTTTTAAATCACTGCCATGCGCTGTCCATTCCTGAATAAACTCATTTAAGCTGTTCTTTACCTCTTCTAATTCTTCTGCATTAAAACTTCTACTAGCTTGGTATACCCAAACTCTTGATGTGTTTGGTAAGGTATCAAAATGTACTAACATAATTATTTTTCGGTTAAGAGTATCATTTATTAAAAAGAGAACAAAATACTATTATCCTGCCTTCAGTAATATATACTTAATTTTATAAATCTTGTGCGTTTGCGATTAATTCTGCAATGTCCATTACAGCTACATCAGACTCTTTTTCTTTATTTTTAACACCATCAGTCATCATAGTATTACAAAAAGGGCATCCTGCTGCTATTATTTCTGGTTTGGTGTCTAAAGCCTCTTCTGTACGCTTAATATTTACATCTTTAGTACCTTGTTCTGGTTCTTTAAACATTTGTGCTCCTCCAGCACCGCAACATAGTCCCTTTTTCTTGCAATTTTTCATTTCTACAAGTTCGGCATCTAATTTTCTTATTAACTCTCTTGGAGCTTCATAAACATTATTTGCTCTGCCTAAATAACACGGGTCGTGGTAAGTAATACGTTTACCTTTATAATACCCGCCTTCTAAAGACATTTTACCTTCTTCTAGTAATTGCTTTAAAAACTGTGTATGGTGAACTACTTCATACGTTCCTCCAAGTCCAGGGTATTCATTTTTTATGGTATTAAAACAATGAGGACATGCCGTTACAACTTTCTTTATTCCGTAACTGTTCATTACCTCGATGTTAGTAACTGCTTGCATCTGAAATAAAAACTCGTTTCCAGAACGTTTTGCAGGATCTCCTGTACAACTTTCTTCTGTTCCTAAAACTGCAAAACTAACATTTGCTTTATTTAAAATTTTAACAAAAGCTTTTGTTATTTTCTTGGCTCTATCATCAAAACTTCCTGCACAACCTACCCAGAATAAAACTTCTGGTTGTTTACCTGCTGCAAAAAGTTCTGCCATAGTTGGCACTTTTAATTCATTGCTCATATAAGTCGTTGCTTTTTATGATTCGTTTTTCCAATTAAGCCTATCCATCTGATTAAAAGGCCAAGGTGCTCCATTATTTTCTATATTCCCCATCATATTGTTTAAGTCTGATGGTGCTGCAGATTCTTCCATTACCAAATATCTACGCATATCCATAATAATAGAAAGTGGGTCTATACTTATTGGGCAAGCTTCTACACACGCATTACATGATGTACACGCCCATAATTCTTCATTTGTTATATAATCGCCTAATAATTGTTTTCCATCATCTACAAAACTACCTTTATTAGCGTCAATATTTTCACCTACCTCTTGTAACCTATCACGAGTATCCATCATTATCTTCCTTGGCGATAGTTTTTTCCCGGTCTGATTTGCTGGACATTCACTTGTACAACGTCCGCACTCTGTACAGGTATAGGCATTTAATAGTTGTACCCAATTTAAATCCGATACATCTGAAGCGCCAAATTTTTCTGGCTCTGGAGCATCTTCCGCCGGTGCTGCATAAGGGTCAGCATCGGGATCTATCATTAACTTTACTTCATTGGTAACAGCTTCTAAATTATCTAACTCTCCCTTAGGTTTTAATTTACCGTAATATGTATTTGGAAAAGCTAATAATATATGTAAATGTTTAGAATAGTATAAGTAATTTAAAAAGCATAAAATACCTATTATATGCAACCACCATGCTACTCTTTCTACTATAATTAAACTAGAGATAGACATTCCGTCTAATAAAGGTGTTAGAAACTGACTTACAGGAAATGCGCCTGCTTTTGTATAATGTTCTGCTCCTAAGTTTTGTAGTTGATAATCTGCGCCATTCATTACCAGAAAAAGCGTCATTAAAATTACTTCAAAATATAAAATAAGATTAGCATCCATCTTTGGCC
>CALHVB010000083.1 GCA_938039345.1 uncultured Sediminicola sp. | reverse complement strand
CAACTCCCCGTGTATAATGAAGAATACGTTATGGATCGTTTGCTAAAAAACATTGCAAAAATAGAGTATCCGGCTAACAAATTAGAAATACAAGTTCTAGACGATTCCACAGACGATACGGTAATAGATACTGCAAAACATATAGAACAATTAAAAGCTACTGGTTTAGATATTTCTCATATTAGAAGAACCAACAGACAAGGATTTAAAGCAGGAGCTTTAAAAGAAGGTTTAGAAATTGCTAAAGGTGATTTTATTGCCATATTTGATGCAGATTTTTTACCCGATGCAGATTGGTTAAAGAAAACTGTAGTTTATTTTAAAGACGAAGAAATAGGTGTTGTACAAACACGCTGGGGACATATTAACAGAGATTATTCCACGCTTACAAAAATACAAGCATTTGCTTTAGATGCCCACTTTACTTTAGAGCAAGTAGGAAGAAATTCTAAAGGTCATTTTATTAACTTTAATGGAACTGCGGGTATCTGGCGTAAAGAATGTATTTTAGATGCAGGAAATTGGGAAGGAGATACACTAACAGAAGATTTAGATTTAAGCTACAGAGCGCAATTAAAAAATTGGAAATTTAAGTATTTAGAAGATGTATAAACTCCTGCCGAACTACCTGTAGTTATTAGTGCTGCTCGTTCACAACAATTTAGATGGAATAAAGGTGGAGCAGAAAACTTTAGAAAATCGGTATTAAGCGTTATTACTGCTAAAAACATTCCTTTTAAAACTAAGTTTCATGGTGTTATGCATCTGTTAAACAGTTCTATGTTTTTATGTGTATTTATAGTAGCATTATTAAGTATTCCTATGCTATATATTAAAAACTCATACGGACATTTAGGGTGGATTTTTGAGGTAACCAGTTTCTTTATTGTCAGTACTATTATATTATTTGTATGCTATTGGTTTACCTATAAAAGTATACAAGGCAGTGGTTTTGATAAATTTATAGACTACATAAAACTATTCTTTACTTTTTTCTCTGTAGCACTAGGGTTTTCTTTACACAACTCTTTAGCAGTATTAGAAGGCCATAGAGGAAAAAGAAGTGAGTTTGTAAGAACTCCAAAGTTTAACATTAATAGTTTAAAAGACAGCTGGAAAGGCAATAAATATTTAGCAAAAAAGCTATCTCCTAACATGATATTAGAAGCCGCTTTAATGCTTTATTTCTTATTTGGTATGTATAGCGCCATCCCTTTAAATGATTATGGATTATTTCCATTTCATTTTATGTTGTTCCTAGGTTTTGGATATGTATTTTTTAAATCCCTTACAGCAAAAGCATAATATTAAAATATAAAAAGCAGTTTAGGATTTATTTCTTAGACTGCTTTTTCATTATTTTAAGTACCTCTTTACTAAAAGATAAACTATCTACATCTGTTTTTTCTTCTAACTGGCGCTTAATATATTCCTTGCGTTTTTTTGTTAGCTCTTTTAACTTTACAATATTAGTATCTCTTTTAGTAATTAACCCGTTTACATAAGATTTTTTCTGCGCTATGGTTTGCCCCTTTAATTCGCTTGGTAACTCATCTTCTTCTATATCTTCTATAGCTATTTTCCCTTCTTTATAATCTTTTACAATTTCCTTAGTCCCCATCCAAGATTTTTCTCCAGATTTACTAGTTTTATAAGATGCTCTAGCGCTATTAGCGGTAGCTGATGCTTTATCATATACCTCCATAGATTTTTCTTTTTTAGCCATATTACTTGTGCGTTCTTCTTGCTTTCCATAATACAATCTAGATTCATCTATTTCTTTTGAAACGGTATTAATCTCATCGTCATAAGGTGTTTCTGTAACATAATCTGTTGCATCTTGATCTAACCTTAAAAACGAGCCATTAGTACATGATGCCATTTTCTTAAAATGCGGAATTGCTTCTGTACAACTATTACCTAATTTAATGGTGTTAATTATAATTCCTTTTTCGGCTGCTTTTAAACAACTTTTGGTATAACTTACATCGTCTCTATAATCCATATGTGGCGGACAGTCACCAACCACAAAAATTGTTTTATATATTTTATCTGTAGACCATTGCATATCCGAAACAGCCTCATGAAGTGCTTGGTTTACACTTTCAGGAGAATCTCCACCACCATCAGCATTCATTTCTAAGAGGTCTGCATATACGCCATCTAAATCTGTAGTAAGTGCTATAGACTTAGTTACAAAGGCATCTCCCCTATCTCTATAAAATACCATACCCATTTTTAAGGTATCTATTTCGTTACTCTGTGCCAAATCCGATACGATATCCCATATTTTTTCTTTTGCAGTACCTATTAAGCCACTCATACTACCTGTAGCATCTAAACAGAAAACAATTTCTGCATTTTCACCTTTCTCTTTTTTTACAACAACTGTTTGCGCTAAAACTTCTTGTTGCTTATTTTTTTCTTGGTCTTTACTTTTTACTTCCTTGCAACTAAAGAATAGCACAAGAAGTGAACTAAAAATAATGTGTTTGTACATGTTTTTTTATTTAAAACTATGCAACTACAGAAACCCCATAAAGTAAAAATGAGTAATCAATACTTTTGAGTAAGTAAACTATAACTTATAGTTAGTTTGTATTATATATTTTCTCTCAAAAGTTATAAATTAGAGCTTTTAAAATACTAGAATGTCTAAAGCACTTATAAAGTACTGGGAACTGCATAAAATTCCAATATTAATTAGTATTCTAAGTATTCTTTTTTATGGAATTTTTGCTTACAATCTACACAGAACAGAATTCATAAAGCTAGTATTACTTTTTGTAGCCTTATTTTATTCTTGCTATAAACTAATTCAGTTTAAAAAATGGAATCCTAAATTTTTATTAGCCATAGGTATTCTCTTTAGGTTAGTATTTATTATTGCCACACCTAATTTATCACAAGATTTCTATCGCTTTATATGGGACGGAGAATTAGTAAGTCATGGTATTAATCCTTATTTACAAATCCCTAATGTACTAATAGAACAAAAAGATATAATAGTAGCCAATGCTCAGGAATTATATCTGGGCATGGGAAGTTTAAGCCCTAAGCATTTCTCTAACTACCCGCCATTAAATCAGTTCCTATTTGCTATAGCAGCACTATTATCTGGCAAAACCATTTTTGGTGCCATTACAGTTATGCGTATTTTTATTATACTGGCAGATATTGGCATTCTATATTTTGGAAGTAAGCTTCTTAAAAACCTTAATCGCCCCCCTCATCTTATATTTTGGTATTTTTTAAACCCACTCATTATTATAGAGCTTACAGGAAACCTTCATTTCGAAGGAGTAATGCTATTCTTTTTTATCTGGTCTCTCTATTTAGTATCAAAAAACAAATGGAAATTAGGCGCAGTAATTTATGCGCTTTCTATCTGTATAAAACTAGTTCCTCTATTATTTTTACCACTATTTCTAAATCATTTTAAATTTAAAAAAGCAGCACTTTTCTATATTATCGTAGGAGTTACCTGCACAATACTATTACTTCCATTTTTTTCTTCAGAATTTATAACTAATTACTCTGCCACAGTAGGGTTATGGTTTTCTAATTTTGAATTTAATGCTGGCATTTACAATTTTATAAAACAAGTAGCTATTTTATTTGATGCTAAGCCTTGGGAACTCATAAAAACCTATGGAAAAATAACACCTATACTCACCATTATTATTGTTTTTCTTTTTACTTTCCTTAGAAATAACCGCAAAACAACAACACTTATTACTTCAATGCTTTGGGTATTAAGTTGTTATTATTTTTTATCTGCTACAGTACACCCTTGGTATATTGCTTTTATAATACTACTCACTGTTTTTACTAAATTTAGATTTTCGCTCGTATGGTCTTTTGCAGTAGTTTTAAGTTATTACGCCTATTCTAGAGTAGATTTTCAAGAAAATTTGTGGTTATTAACCATAGAATATCTTTTAGTTTTTGGGTATTTAGGTTACGAAATATTTACTTTACATAACAAAAACAAGCTTTTTTGTAAAAATTAACCATCTCTTGTTATTAAATCGATTTTATTTGTATTTTTGCGCTGTAATGAATGATACGATACACATACAAATTTCTACAGGAGCATTAGTTCCTACTCGTATATTTACACCAACTCGCCGCCGCCCGTAGGGGTGTTCTATTATTATGGAGATAGGTGAGTCCATTTCCGCAAAGTTTCAACAACATTTAATTTTAAATTTTCACATTAATAAATCCTAATTGGCAATGAAAATTAGTATTGCTAGCGAATTACATACACACAATAGCTATTCTTTTATAAAAGAAGATAGTTTTCTATTGTATGGTAGTGCACATGCTAAATCTGTTACTGAAGTTTATTAAAACTGAACCAAATGGAAATCAAATTGAAAAAAGACATAAAAAAATCCATAAAGGAAGCCGAAATATACTGTTCGCAACAAGATTTAGAAGTTGTATTTACCTATAACATTTCGGATGATATATTAGCTACTATTTCCGAAAGGTCACAGCAACTTCCGTCTATGTATTTTGCTAACAAGGAAATGTTGTTAGAACGCTTACAAAATGGGTGTTACCTTCTAAAAAAAGGAAATGAAGTTTATGGTCATATTTTTGCGCATAAACATAAGGTTCATAACCATTCGGTTTTTGAACGTTCTTCTTTGTGGATTCATAAAGAACATAGAAATCGTAATTTAGGTTTATTATTAATGCACCTTCTTACAGAAAGATACCATAAAGACTTTTTAATCTCTATAGCTCAAGAACCTGCGGTTCATTGCAATAACGAGTTATTAGGTATGAAACATATTAGCTTGTCCGAATTATCTCCGGAACTTATTGAAACCTTAGAAGAAATAGGAAAATTACGAGACGAGTATAAGTACAAATATTATGTAAATCCATATTTTGAACTTAAGATTAAACAATTTAATAAAATTCTAGGCAAGGCCAATAAAAATAAAAAACAATGAAAAAATTAGTATTAGCCTACAGTGGCGGTTTAGACACATCTTATTGTGCAAAATATTTATCTAAAGACAAAGGTTTTGAAGTATACGCTGTAAGTGTAAATACAGGTGGTTTCTCTAAAGAAGAAATTGCAACTATTAACGAAAAATCTATTCAGTTAGGAGCCACTTCTTATACATCTATAGATGCCGTACAAATATTTTACGATAAGGTAGTAAAGTACCTTATTTTCGGAAACGTATTAAAAAACAATACCTACCCTTTATCTGTAAGTGCAGAACGTATTGTACAAGCTATTGAGATTGTAAACTATGCTAAAAAAATTGGCGCAGAATATATTGCTCATGGTAGTACTGGCGCTGGTAATGACCAGGTTCGTTTCGATATGATTTTTCAAATTATTGCACCAGAAATAGAAATTATTACGCCTATTAGAGATAATAAACTATCTAGAGAAGCAGAAATTGAATACCTAAAAGAAAATGGTGTAGACTATTCTTGGGAAAAAGCCAAATACTCTATTAACAGAGGACTTTGGGGAACTTCTGTTGGTGGTGAAGAAACACTAACATCAGAAAAAGCATTACCAGATAGTGCCTACCCAAGTCAGTTACAAGAAAAAAATCCTACAGATGTAAAATTAACTTTTGAAAAAGGAGAGTTAGTTGCCATTGACGGGCAAAAAGATAATCCTGTAGCCAATATAGAAAAATTAGAAACCTTAGCATCTAAGTATGCTATTGGTAGAGATATCCATGTGGGAGATACTATTATTGGTACTAAAGGTAGAGTTGGTTTTGAAGCTGCTGCTGCTTTAATTATAATAAAAGCACACCATTTGTTAGAAAAACATACGTTAAGTAAATGGCAACAATACCAAAAAGAACAACAAGGTAATTTCTACGGAATGTTATTGCATGAAGGAAATTATTTAGATGAGGTAATGCGTAATATTGAAGCATTTTTAACCGATACACAAAAGAATGTTTCTGGTGATGTTTTTGTAAGCTTATTCCCTTTCCAATTTAGATTAAACGGAATTTCTTCTAAGCACGATTTAATGACCGATGCTTTTGGAAGTTATGGAGAAGTAAACAAAGGATGGACGGCTGATGATGCTAAAGGGTTTATTAAAATACTTTCTAACTCAGGAAAAATATACAATCACGTAAATCAAAATAATGATTAAGGCAGGTATTATAGGAGGTTCTGGGTATACAGGCGGAGAACTTATAAGAATATTATTAAACCATCCAGAGGTTACTATCGATTTTGTATTTAGTACCACCAGAGCAGGAAAAAAAGTTTCTAGTGCGCATCCAGATTTATTGGGCGTTACAGATATGAATTTTACAGGCGATGTAAATTTAAATGCCGATGTTGTTTTTCTTTGCTTAGGACATGGTAATTCTACCAAATTTTTACAAGCTCATAATTTTTCATCGGCCACTAAAATTATTGATTTAAGTAATGATTTTAGATTAAATGCAGATGCTGTTTTAGACGGAAAAGAATTTGTGTATGGTTTACCAGAAATTTCAAAAGCTGAAATAAAAAAAGCAAATTATCTTGCTAATCCTGGATGCTTTGCTACAGCCATACAATTAGGTTTATTACCACTAGCCAATGCTAAAGCATTAGATAACCAAGTGCATATAAATGCTGTAACAGGTAGTACTGGTGCAGGTGTTAGCTTATCTCCTACTTCACATTTTAGCTGGAGAAACAATAATGTATCATGGTACAAACCATTTACGCATCAACATTTAGGGGAAATAAACGAAACACTTACGGCTTTACAAGAAAATACAGGAGAACTATTTTTTCTTCCAAACCGTGGTAATTTCACCAGAGGTATTTTAGCAACTGCCTATACTAGCTACAATGGAACTATAGAAGAAGCTATAGCAATGTATAAAACGTTTTATGCAGATGCTAAATTTACACATGTTTCAGAAGAGCCTATAAACTTAAAACAAGTGGTAAATACCAATCAGTGTCATATACATTTACATAAGCACAATAATACCCTATTAATAACATCAGCAATTGATAATTTATTAAAAGGAGCCTCTGGGCAAGCAGTGCAAAACATGAATTTAATGTTTGGTTACGAAGAAACAACAGGATTACAATTAAAAGCTGGGGTATTTTAAAGAGTAAAGAGTAAAGAGTAAAGAGTAAAGAGTAAAGAGTAAAGAGTAAAGAGTAAAGAGTAAAGAGTAAAGAGTAAAGAGTAAAGAGTAAAGAAAATAATATTTTTAAATTCTAGTAACTAACTTGTTCTTGGCTAGTTAATACTTTTTACTAACAACATATAGAACAGAAACAAAGTATAAACCAAAAAAGTTGTACCATTTTAAGTTATTAAATTTTAATACTTAGTACTAACAACTTAATACTAAAAATATGAGAGTAGCAATCATAGGAACCGGAAATTTAGGATTAGCCATTGGAAAAGGAATATTAGATAGCAATGGAGCAAGTTCTATGTACCTAACCAAAAGAAACCTAGAAGACATAAAGGAGTACGCTAGTTATGATAATGTAATTTTAACAAGTGATAACAGAGAAGCTGTTAAAAATTCCGATGTACTAATTTTTGCTATTCAACCACGTCATTTAGAAGCAATTTTAGACGATGTAAAAGACCTATTAAATGCAAACCATATTATAATTTCTGTAATTACTGGTTTTAGTATTGCACGTATAGAAAGTATTGTTGGTAGGGATAAAAATATTATCCGTAGTATGCCAAATACAGCTATTGCGGTAGGTAAGTCTATGACATGTATGTGTAGTAACGATGTTGGTAAAAGCAAGGTTGCTATTGCAAAATCTATTTTTGATAAAGTAGGTGCTTCTATGGTAATTCCAGAAGAACAAATGCAAGCAGCAACAGTTATTTGCGCAAGCGGAATTGCTTTTTGGATGCGATTAATACGTGCCACCACACAAGGAGCTATACAATTAGGGTTCGAGGCTAAAGAAGCACAAGAATTAGCAAAACACACCTGTAATGGTGCTGCTGGCTTACTATTAGCATCTGGTAACCACCCAGAAGAAGAAATAGACCGTGTAACAACACCAGGAGGTTGTACCATAGAAGGTTTAAACGAAATGGAACACCAAGGCTTAAGTTCTTCTTTAATACAGGGAATTGTAGCCTCTTTTGAAAAAATAAATCAAATTAAAAAAGGGTAAAACCAATATATACCCTAAAAAATATATCGTATGAAATTATTTGATGTATACCCACTTTATAATGTAACACCAGTTTCTGCTAAAGGTATTGTTGTTACAGACGATAAGGGTCAAAAATATTTAGATTTTTACGGTGGTCATGCAGTAATATCTATTGGTCATTCGCATCCACATTATGTAAGAAGAATAAAGGAGCAATTAGACCATATTGGTTTTTATAGTAATGCGGTACAAAACCCATTACAACTAGAGCTAGCAGCAAAAATTGGAGAATTATCTGGTTGCGAAGATTACAACTTATTTTTGTGTAACTCTGGTGCCGAGGCTAATGAAAACGCATTAAAACTAGCTTCTTTCCACAATGGAAAAACAAGAGTTATTGCTTTTAAGAACGGGTTTCATGGAAGAACATCGGCAGCAGTAGCGACTACCGATAACGAAAAAATTAATGCCCCATTAAACAAACAACAAAAAACTACAATTTTACCTTTTGATGATATTGATGCATTTAAAGCAGAAATTGTAAAAGACGATGTTTGTAGTGTAATTATAGAAACCATACAAGGTGTTGGAGGTTTAGATGAACCATCGGCAGAATTTTTTAAGAATGTTGCCGAGCTTTGTAAAGAAAATGGCGTTGTTCTTATTGCAGATGAGGTACAATCTGGATACGGAAGAAGTGGTAAATTCTTTGCTTTTCAGCATTATAATATAAAACCAGATATTATTACCATTGCAAAAGGAATGGGTAATGGTTTCCCTGTTGGTGGTGTACTTATACAAGAAGAAATAAAAGCTTCTTTTGGTTTATTAGGTACTACTTTTGGTGGTAATCATTTAGCTTGTGCAGCATCATTAGCAGTATTAGAAGTTATACACGATGAGCAGCTTATAAAAAATGCAGCCAATCTATATACTTATTTTGTAGAAAAAGCAGCAGAAATACCAGCCGTAAAAAGAGTAAAAGGAAAAGGATTAATGTTAGGATTAGAGTTCGATTTTGAAGTAGCCGAGCTACGCAAAAAACTAATCCATAATCAATTTATGTTTACTGGTGGCGCTAAAGACAAACACGTTTTAAGAGTATTACCAGCCTTAAATATTACCAAAGAAAATTTAGATACTTTCTTTACCGCATTAAAAGCAGAATTATAATGAGTTTACTACTAGATATACAAACAAGAAATGCAGTTTTAACTACTATGGCTAGCCTAGTAGAAAAAGAAAGAACTGCTATTATTGCTACGAATAAAAAAGATTTAGACGCTTATAATGGTGAGGATATTGCCATGGAAGACCGTTTAAAAGTTGATGATGGCAAAGTAGACGGAATGGTTCTTTCCTTGCAACAACTAGCAAGCCAAGAAGACCCTTTAGGTGTAGAACGTTTTAATTTTGCACACGATAATGGTATGCAAGTAAGTAATAAAACAGCCCCTTTTGGTACCGTACTTATTATTTATGAATCTAGACCAGATGTTACTATAGAAGCTGCAGGTATTGCTTTTAAATCTGGTAACAAAATACTTTTAAAAGGAGGTAAAGAATCATTATTAAGTAATTTATTTCTAGTAGATTTATGGCATACTGCTTTAAAAAAACACAATGCTAGTACAGACTGGGTACAATATTTACAATACAACAGAACAGAAACACAGGCCTTTTTAGAAAACCCTTCACAGCGATTAGATTTAATAGTACCACGTGGTGGAGAACGCTTAATAGAATTTACAAAAAAACACGCTACTTGCCCTGTAATTGTGAGTGGTAGAGGCAATAATTTTTTATATGTTGATGCAGATGCAGATGTAGATATGGCATTAGATATTATTGTAAACGGTAAAACCACTAAAATATCGGTTTGTAATGCTTTAGATAAAGTATTAATTGATGCTAATTTACCTAACAAAGCTGCTTTTATAGAAAAGTTAGTAGCCAAGTTAAAAGAAAGTAATGTTACCATACATGCAGACGATGCTTTTTCTAGTATAGAAGGTGCTATAAAAATTAAAGACGATGCCATTTGGCACCAAGAGTTCCTAGATTTTATTATAGCTATTGGTGAGGTAAAAAACACCGAAGAAGCTATACAAATGATTAACACTTATGGTGGCGGACATTCTGCGGCTATAGTAACCAAAAACGAAACTACAGCAAGTACGTTTATGAACGAGGTAGACTCTGCTGCCGTTTACCATAACGCTTCTACTCGTTTTACCGATGGCGGACAATTTGGATTGGGCGGAGAATTAGCTATTAGCACCGATAAATTGCACCAACGAGGGCCAATTGGTTTACAACATTTGGTAACCAATAAATGGTATGTTAAAGGAAACGGACAAATAAGATAATCCGTAAAGCAGGTTTTACGATAAAAATTAGGCTTAAAGTCTAATGCATAAGAAATAATGAGCAAAAAAAGAATTTTACTAAAAATTGGATCTAATACCCTTACCAAAGAAACCAATCAGATTTCTAGAGGTAAAATAGAGGATATTGGCAGGCAAATAGCAGCTTTAAATAATGATTACGAATTCATTATTGTAAGCTCTGGTGCTATAGCAGCTGCCAAACAATTTGTAAAATTAGAGCACAATGGCAAAGACATTAATATAAAACAAGCGCTAGCAGCTATTGGTCAGCCACATTTAATGCGCATTTTTCAAGAAAATTTTAGAGAGCTAGGCTTATTTACTTCTCAATGTTTGTTATCGTATTCAGATTTTGAAAAACAATCCTCTAAAATCAATATAAAAAACACCATAGATGTATTAGTTAGCAATAACTTTATTCCAATTATTAATGAGAATGATACTGTTGCTACCGATGAAATTAAGTTTGGAGATAACGATAAATTAGCAGCACTTACTGCTTCTTTACTAGAGGTAGATTTGCTTATAATTGCCACCAACACCAATGGTATTTACACAAAAGCATCTATTGATAATAACAAACCAGAAACTATTAGTACAGTTACTAATTTAACCAATTTAAAAAACGAAATAAGCACTGGTAAATCTTCTCATGGTACAGGCGGTATGGAATCTAAAATAGAAGCCGCTACAATTACCAAAGAAGCACAAATTGAAACTTGGATAGTAAATGGCATTAAAGATAATTTTATAGTTGATGCTATTAATAATACCAGCAAATACACCAAAATACAGTAACATGAAGCATTATTTATCCATTAATGATATAGATTCTCTTCCAAATTGGGTAGAAGAAGCTAAATCTTTAAAGCAAAACCCTAGAAAAGATAGCGCACTAGGAAAAGACAAAACTATTGGCTTATTATTCTTTAACAATAGCCTTAGAACACGTTTAAGCACCCAGAAAGCAGCCATGAATTTGGGTATGGATACTATTGTTATGAATTTTGGTAGTGAGGGCTGGGCTTTAGAATACGAAGACGGTACTGTAATGGACCAAGGTAAGTCTGAACATATTAAAGAAGCGGCACAAGTAGTTTCTCAGTATTGCGATATTATTGCCATAAGAGCTTTTGCAGGCTTAACCAATAAAGAAAAAGATGAAGCTGAGGTTGTGTTAAACGGATTTAAAAAATACGCATCGGTACCAATTGTAAATATGGAAAGTTCTGTTGGCCATCCTTTACAAGGTTTAGCAGATGCAATTACACTCGCAGAACAAAACACTAAACCAAAACCAAAAGTAGTTTTATCTTGGGCTCCGCATCCAAGAGCTTTACCACATGCGGTAGCAAACTCATTTACAGAAATGATGCAGTTGCAAGATGCAGATTTTGTAATTACGCATCCAAAAGGCTATGAGCTAAACCCAGAAATAACAAAAAATACTACAATAGAATACGATAAGAACAAAGCCTTTGAAAATGCTGATTTTATTTATGTAAAAAACTGGAGTAGTTATAACGAATATGGCAAGGTGCTACAACAGGACCCTAATTGGACAATTACCAAAGAAAAAATTGGTGGTGCTAAATTTATGCATTGCTTACCTGTTCGTAGAAATGTAGTAGTTGCAGATGAAGTACTAGATAGCGACCAATCTTTAGTAATAGAGCAAGCAAACAACAGAACCTATGCTGCGCAAATAGTACTGAAGAAGATACTGGAATCCTCCCCTAACCCCTCCGAAGGAGAGGAATAAATAATTTTGTGGAGGCAAATAAAAAATAAAATCTCCTCCCCTTTTGGGGAGGATTAAGGTGGGGATTATGAAACAAAAACTATCCATAGTAAAAATTGGCGGAAACGTTATAGAAAACAAAACTGAGCTTACAAATTTTCTAAGCTTATTTTCTAAGATAAAAGGCCCCAAAATATTAGTGCATGGCGGAGGAAAACTAGCTACTAATTTTGCTAAGAGATTAGGTATAACATCTAAATTAGTAGGCGGAAGAAGAATTACAGATGCTGATAGTTTAGAAATTATAACTATGACCTATGCTGGTTTAGTTAATAAAAATATTGTAGCCCAATTACAAGCTAATAATTGTAATGCTATTGGGCTTAGTGGTGCCGATGGTAATGCTATAAAAGCACACAAAAGACCTGTAAAAGAAATAGATTTTGGTTTTGTAGGTGATGTAGATAGTGTAGATGCAACAACAATAACCAACCTAGTTAAAGCTAATTTAACACCTGCTTTTTGTGCCTTAACACACGATGGTAATGGACAGTTACTAAATACAAATGCAGATACTATTGCATCAGAAATATCTATTGGTATGAGTAGTGATTACGATACCACTTTATACTATTGTTTTGAAAAAAAAGGAGTTTTAATGGATATCGCAGATGAAGATTCTGTTGTAAAACACATTAACCCAGCATCATATCAACAATTATTATCAGATAAAATTATAGCAGATGGTATGTTGCCAAAACTAGAAAATTGTTTTCATGCGCTTAATGCTAATGTAAACAAAGTATGTATTGGAGATACTAGCATGTTAAATCCTTCATCAACCCTATTTACCACTATAACGCTGTAATTATGGAACAACAAGCGCTTACCCAAAAAGCAATTACTTTATTGAAGGAATTAATTTCTATTCAATCTTTTTCATCCGAAGAAAACAAAACTGCGGATGCTATCGAAAGATGGTTTTCTTATTTTAATATTCCATTTAAAAGAGAAAAAAATAATGTGTATGCGTTTAATAAATATTTCAATGATAGTAAACCTACACTATTATTAAACTCGCATCACGATACCGTAAAACCCAATAAAGCTTATACAAAAGACCCTTATAATGCACATGTAGAAGAGGGTAAACTATATGGTTTAGGTAGTAATGATGCTGGCGGATGTTTAGTATCTTTACTAGCAACATTTTCACATTTTTATAATGTTAAAGATTTAAATCATAATATTATTATAGTGGCTTCTGCCGAGGAAGAAAGCTCTGGCCCTAACGGATTAAATAGTATGCTTCCTATATTACCACATATAGATGTTGCTATTGTGGGCGAACCCACTTTAATGCAATTAGCCATAGCAGAAAAAGGATTAGTCGTTTTTAATGGTACTGTAAAAGGAACACCATCGCATGCTGCACACCCTAACAACAACAACCCTATTTACAATACTATTGAAGCTTTAGAATGGTTTAAAAACTATAAATTTGATAAGGTTTCCGAAGCTTTGGGCGAAGTAAAATTAACCGTTACACAAATAAATGCTGGTAGCCAACACAATGTTGTTCCTGCGCAAGTAGATTTGGTAATAGACGTTCGTGTAAACGATAAATATAGTAATAAAGAAATTGCAGATATTTTACAGGCAGAAGCCCCTTGCGAATTAGAACCACGTTCTTTGCGTTTAAACTCATCGGCAATAGATAAAAACCATGCGCTCGTAAAATCGGGAATAGCATTAGGGAGAAATACCTATGGCTCTCCTACTTTATCGGATCAAGCAGCACTAAGCTGTCAGTCTTTAAAACTAGGGCCTGGTGATAGCACGCGTTCACACTCAGCAGATGAATTTATATACCTAAACGAAATTGAAGAAGGTATAGATTTATATATTAAAATATTAAACGGATTCATTGCAAATAACAATTAACAATAACCAATTACCAATAAGCATTGTTCATTGCTAATTGATAATTGATAACTGACAATATATGAAACTCTGGGATAAAGGATTTAGTACCGATAAAAAAATAGACCATTTTACCGTAGGTAATGATAGAGAATTAGATATGCATTTGGCTAAATACGATGTTATTGCATCTAAAGCACATGCACAAATGCTAGGTAAAATAGGGTTATTAACTGCTAAAGAAACCAAAGACCTAGAAACAGAGTTAGATGCTATTGCTAAAACTATTAAAGAAGGTACTTTTACTATTGAAGATTCTTTTGAAGATATGCATTCTAAGATAGAGTATGTACTTACTGAAAAGTTAGGAGATACAGGAAAAAAAATACATACAGCACGCTCTAGAAACGACCAAGTTTTAGTTGCCATGCACTTGTATTTAAAAAATGAACTTTCTGAAATTAAATCTGGTACTAAAGAACTTTTTAATTTACTTCTAGAACTTGCCGAAAAACACAAAGATGTTTTATTACCAGGCTACACTCATTTACAAATAGCTATGCCCTCTTCTTTTGGCTTATGGTTATCTGCTTATGCAGAAAGCTTAATAGACGATTTGCAGTTTATAAATGCTGCATACAAAATTGTAGACCAAAATCCTTTAGGAAGTGCTGCTGGTTACGGAAGTTCTTTTCCTATAGATCGTAGTTTTACTACAAAGGCAATGGGTTTTAAAACGCTAAAATACAATGTAGTTGCCGCGCAAATGGGTAGAGGAAAAGTAGAAAAATCTACTGCTTTTGGTATGAGTAGTATTGCTGCCACCCTATCTAAAATGGCTATGGATATTTGCTTGTATATGAGCCAAAATTTTGATTTTATCTCGTTCCCAGATGAGTTAACAACAGGTTCTAGTATTATGCCACACAAGAAAAACCCTGACGTTTTTGAGCTTATTAGGGCTAAGTGCAATAAAATACAAGCCGTTCCTAACCAATTAATTTTAATTACCAATAATTTACCTAGTGGTTACCACAGAGATTTACAATTGGTAAAAGAAGTTATTGTACCAGCCATACAAGATTTAAAAGCATGTTTAGAGCTATTAACTTTTAGTTTAAAAGAAATTAAAGTAAACGCCAACATATTAGACGACCCTAAGTACGATTAC